>CALZJY010000117.1 GCA_945787925.1 uncultured Anaerosporobacter sp.
GACAGTATCAGTTATGAACAAGATCGACAAGAGTATAATCGGAATATAAAGAAATATCCTCTTGCGATTGTTTATTGTTATCGAATAGAAGATGTAATCCATGCATTAGCGTATGTTAGAAAAAATGGAATCGGACTGCGAGTTCGGAGTGGAGGACATAGCTATCAGGGCTATTCGGTCAATGATGATATACTAGTCATTGATCTTAGTCGAATGAAACAAATCATCGTAGATGAAAAGAGGGCGATTGTAAAGGTACAAGGAGGCGTAAGACAAGGCGACTTGTACCTTTATTTGGCTAATCGGGGATATACCTTTCCAGGAGGTACTTGCCTAAGCGTAGGTGTTTCGGGAATGACCCAAGGAGGCGGATGGGGATTGTCTACAAGGAGATATGGTCTGACTGCAGACAGTCTTGTAGAAGCCCAGATTGTTGACTATAAGGGGGAAGTGTTAACCGTAAATGAAGAGGAGAATGAACGATTATTTTGGGCAATTCGTGGAGGCGGAGGAGGAAACTTTGGCATCATTGTAAATATGACGTTCAAGTTGCATCAGAAGTCGGATTGGGTTACATATTTTGAAATGAACTATGAGAATATCAGCCTGGATGATCAAGTGGAATTGTATAGCCGTTTGCAATCCATGCTTCCAACCTTGGATAGAAGGATGAATTTTAGGGTGTCTTTTAGCAACAAAGTAGGGAGTAAGGAAAACAGGCAGAAATATATATTAGGACAGAATCGTGTACATATCGTAGGTTTGTTTTATGGTGGGAAGCAGGAAGCAATGGAGATTCTAGTACCGCTAAAACAGGTAGGGAATCAATTTGAAATGCACATCTCCTATGACCGTTTTATTCATGCCGTACAGGGAATCGGTTCGCTCTATCCAGAGAGTGACCGTTTTGTAGCCAGTGGAGGATTTGTCTATCGACAGTTTACGAAAGATGAAATCAGAGAGTTGTTAAGTATTCCAGGAAAGCGTCCGATTGGAGCGCTGAATTCCGAGATCATCATGTTAGGGCTAGGAGGAGCCGTAAAGGAAATCAAGAAAGAGGAGACGGCCTTCTATTATCGGGATGCAGAATATATGTTGAAGTATTCGATGACTTGGGAGGACGACATGTATGCCAATAATAATATGAAAAATTATAAGCGGGAATACTTGCAGTTTCGCAAGTTTATTACGGGGGCATATGTCAACTTTCCATACCATGGAATCCCATATTATCATACGAATTACTATGGCATGAATTTGGAAGAATTAAAGAGAATCAAAGAATGTTATGACCCAGAAAATATATTTGAATTTCAGCAGAGTATTTAATATACTTAGAGGTGGGTTTTAGAATGTTTGAGAATGTGATCAGAGGGAACTAAGGCTCCCTCTGATTTTTTTGTGAGAAAAGAACCGCAATGCGTGTATCTTTTTGTTAGTTGAGAAAAAAGAAAGGAGGAGGGGCATGTCACAAAGAAACAAAGGCATTCTGTGCATTTTGTTAGCAGCGCTTTGCTTTTCCGTCATGAATATTTGTGTAAAGTCCGCAGGGGACTTGCCATTTATTCAAAAGAGTTTCTTTCGTAACTTGATTGCAATGCTGTTTGCAGTATCGATCTTAGTGAAGGAACATGCATCGTTTAAGTGGAAGAAGGGAAATCTAGGATTATTGTTGCTTCGTTCCACATGTGGATTCCTTGGAGTATTAGGAAACTTTTATGCGGTGGATCATCTTGTAGTAGCGGATGCGTCCATGTTAAATAAGATGTCTCCATTTTTCGGTATTGTCTTTTCTGCAATTCTCTTAAAGGAAAGATGCAGCAAGAAACAGGCGCTTGCTGTCGTAACCGCATTTGTTGGTGGATTATTTGTTATTAAGCCAACGTTTCAAAATATGGACATCGTAGCATCCCTTGCTGGATTTGGAGGCGGCATGGCCGCAGGACTTGCATATACGATGGTGCGTGCGTTAGGGAAGCGTAAGGAGAATGGCGCGTATATCGTATTCTTCTTCTCGACATTTTCTGTCGTTGTCACAATTCCGTATATGGTGTTAAACTATGAGCCAATGACGCTAGCACAGTTAGCATGGTTACTTGGAGCAGGGTTTGCAGCAGCAGGGGGACAGTTTGCCATCACGAATGCGTATTGTTTTGCGCCGGCAAAAGAAATTTCCATTTACGATTACTCACAGATTATCTTTTCTGCCATCTTAGGATTTCTTTTCTTTGGTCAAATTCCAGATGGCTATAGCGTAATCGGATATTGTATCATCATCAGTATGGCAGTATATATCTTTTTATATAATAAAAGGGTAGCAGAAGTTCAGGCAGTCGAAAGGAGAGCATAATCATGCTATTTATGGAATATCCAAAATGTACGACTTGTAAAAAGGCAAAGAAATGGTTAGAAGACCATGGCGTGGCTTTTGAAGATCGTGATATCAAATTAGAAAATCCAACCGCAGAAGAATTGAAAGAATGGCACGCAAAAAGTGGAATGCCATTAAAGAAATTCTTTAATACGAGCGGATTAGTGTACAAAGAATTACAGTTAAAGGACAAGCTTCCGGGAATGTCAGAGGAAGAACAATATGCCTTATTAGCAACAGATGGCATGTTAGTGAAACGTCCGTTAGTCATTGGAGACGATTTTGTATTAATCGGATTCAAGGAAGCGGATTGGGAAGCAAAACTTGGCTAAGGATTAAGTGGCAGCCAGTCTCTTACGATAGGTAGGAGGCAGGCTGCCTTTTCTCGTTCCCATTAAAACTACAATCTTTTGCTTGGTTATATGGTATGATAAATAGAAGCAGGAAAAAAGGAGGGTGTATAAGTTGAAAAAAGGGATTTTCCTTGTAAGTATGGTGATGCTTGTTGCAACAGGATGTACAAAGTCTGAGAAAAGGGAGGTTGTAGAGCATACAAGGTATGAGAGTGGAAAGCATCCGATGGTTGTAAATACAACTAAAGCAGCCAAGAAAGTATCTGAAACGGAAGAAAATTTTGTAGTAGAACGTGACCAAAACTTAGAGATTTCGTTAGGATTTACACCGCCAACTATGGTAGGCGATGACTGGAATACCTATTTTGAGATATATCAAGATGCCAAATTACAACACCCAGTGAAGGAATGTTGGTTTGATTATGAAGAAAATACAAAGAAACTGACGATACAGCCACCATGCTTTGGAACAGCAGAGCTTACAAGTATAGGCATCTATAATGCGGAGCTTAATAGGGTAAGTGGAAAGCATGTATACGATGATGTGATGGGCGATAATTGGGGAAATCTAGACCATTTCTATTTCGTACAAAAAGTGAATGTTTCCACAGGGAAACAGCTAGAAAAGCCAATCGTACATACCATGAAAGTAAAAAGTGAGATAGAAAGCGCGCCAGCTGTTGTCTATTCTGTCAATGGGCGAGGAGAAGCACTTCTTCAATGGGAAGAGGTACCAGGAGCCAAGGAATATCTTGTATTTACAGTAGATGTGACGGAAGAGGGAATTGGCACCCTTGCATATGTTTGTGGAAGGACAAAGAAAACATCATGGACCACTGCAAGCACGCAGTACGGTTCTGAGGTGGATGAGATGAATAAGGAATTTTGCAGCTTTACGGAATCCGAAGATGATATTGCAGCAGGAGAACGGACACCGAATAGAGAAATCCAGCCTGATGCAAGCGTGGGGGTAATTGCCATCACAGATCATGGGGCATCGCCAATCAGCGAGCTTTATTCACTAAAGGAGTATATGAAAAAATTACCAAACCGACTAGCCGACCATGCCAATGAGGAAAAGGAAATTGATAAGAGCGAGCAGCAGTCTATAGCGGATTTGCCAAAGGAAGCTTATGTAACGATGTGTGATGGAAAGACAGTTTCTAGAGCGTTGGTTTATGATGTGGAGAATGCACATATGAGTGAGTATGGAGAAAGCGGCCATGTGGAGATTATGGCAGACGTCGCAGGGACGAAGTTTCAAATGGAATATCGAGTGGAGTTTGACGATCGAGTGATGGCACAACAGGATCTTCGCAATTTCCTATGCAATAAAAAAGTCGCCAGCATAAGAGCATAAATGCTGGCGACTTTTTTGAACAACGTTGTAAGCCGTTGTTCAAATGTTTAAAAGAAATAGAGCCAATGGGGCTCGAACCCATGACCTCTCCCGTGTGAGGGGAACGCTCGTCCCTGCTGAGCTATGACTCCATAATTAAATTATATTACAAAATTTGGAAAAGTAAAGTAGATTTCCTAGAAAACGAAAAAAACTCCGCCCTATTTGTTTCTTTGGGCGAAGCATGGATTTTTTCGTATTCCAATTTTTGATGTTGGGTAAAACAGAAGGTGTTTACGTACGAGTCATACGCGTCTCCGATAACGGGGAGCGACCGATATCGCTTACTTACTGAGGGGACAGTTTCGGCGATACTTCTCGGAGGGGATATTCGGACAGGGCTATTCGTCAGTTCTCATCAAGTGCTGACTCTCTGGAAGAATAGGTTCAGGTCGTACTTAATCTCGTCATAGAATTTGAAGATGGAATAATATGTAAAATATAAGAAAATAATAGCGCTTAAAAAAGAAAATGTCAAGAAAAAATAGAAACTAGTTGCAATAAAGCAGATATGGTATGATAAATACGAATTAGCACATAAAATAAGGTGGCAAGATACAATATGATGATGGGACAAAAACCGATTTACATCATTAGCGGGACAAAGGAGTAAGAAATGAAGATTGAAAATATTGAACCAAAGGATATTGAAGCGAAAAGTTTTGAACTAATTGAAGCAGAATTAGCATCGGATTTAGATCCAGTACTAAAGCCAATTATCAAACGCTGTATCCATACAACGGCAGATTTTGATTATGCAACAAGTATGGCATTCTCTGAAAATGTAGTAGAGAAAGCATTAGCAGCAATCAAAGATGGCGCTCATATCATTACGGATACCAATATGGTAAAAGCGGGAATTAACAAACGTGCCCTTGCACAATTTGGTGGGGAAGTACATTGCTTTATCTCAGATGAAGATGTGGCGCAAGAAGCAAGAGAACGTGGCGTGACAAGAGCAATCGTTAGTATGGAACGTGCGGCGGCCATGGATAAGAAGTTAATCTTCGCAATCGGGAATGCACCGACAGCATTAATTCAACTTCATGAAATGATTGAAGCTGGAAAAATCAAACCGGAATTAGTAATCGGTGTGCCAGTTGGATTCGTAAACGTTGTGACTTCTAAGAATTTAATCATGTCTACGGACGTGCCATATATCGTGGCAAAAGGTAGAAAAGGCGGAAGCAATGTTGCCGCAGCAATTTGTAACGCGTTAATTTATATGTTAACGAGAGCATAGATGGTGGGATAGGAGACGGAAAGGTGAACTTTCCGTCTTTTTTCTATCCTCTTTTTATGCCTCTCTTGTATTGAAAGAATTGGATTCCAAATGTCACAAATGAAACTATGTAAAGCATAAATGCAACAACGAAGAGAATTGACAGAGAGCGATCAAGTGAAGATTCCTTCGCATTTGCTATAGTCCTCAATAACTGAGGAACGATGCAGCAGAAGAACATAATGATTAGTGGTACCATACGTTTCTTATATATGCGTCTCATCATATCCAGTCTAGACTCATCATCGCAGAAGATTTCCTCTGGTCCGTCCATTTCCGCTACAGGCTTTCTAAAATAGCTGTATCCAACACAATCCAATAGATATTCCCATCCACAATCCTGGAACATTTGAATGTATTCAGATTGATCCATAACCTCTGTTTGGAAGTCTAATTGATAAACGACATCCTCTGGTGTACATTTTTCAAAATGGTAAACGGAAAGGCAAGAAATATGAGTGAGTTTCCAACCGTTTCGATGCATTTTTTGTAAATAGTCTTGTTCCTGTTTGTATTGGGCAAGTGAAAAGTATTTGAATTGTTTTTTTGTTTGTTTCATTCCTAAAACCTCTCTTTCATATTGCGGTATAAACGTTCGATTCGTTTAGCTTCAATTGCAAGTACTTCTTCTCCTAGTGGAGTAATTTGATAAATCTTTCTTTTATTTTCTTCACGAATAAAGGTAATTAATTGATCCTTTTCCATCTTTGAAAGGCTTCCATACATAGTTCCCGGCGTTAATATGATTGCACCCTCCGTCATTTCCTTGACCATTTGCACAATGCCATAGCCATGATTCGGTTCTCTTAGGCAGAGAAGGATATAGAACCCTGTTTCGGTCATCGGAACGTATATTTTTTTAATGTGTTGATCCATATGTGGCCTCCTGTAGTCATTAGTGCGATATATCGCAGTTCGATAGTGTCAGTATATTGCAGTGCGATATATATGTCAAGTAGGTTTTGTTTGAAAGTGGAAAAAGTCAATGATAAAATGAAAGCAGTGACATAGGAGAGTGGCTCCAAGGTAAAAAAATCAATAGGCATCAGTAAAAATTAAGAAAGGAAAATGACGAATGAATTATTTTGTGGAAGGAATCCAAGGGTCAGGAAAGAGCACGCTTGTGCAGAGACTAGAAAACAAATATCCACAGTACCGTACATACAAAGAAGGGGAGTATACGCCAATC
>CALZJY010000118.1 GCA_945787925.1 uncultured Anaerosporobacter sp.
ATTGTCAGCATCGTAATGGCGATGGTCTTTGTAAACATAGTAAATCCAGCTGGATTAACAGAACAAGAATTCTTAAATGAGAGAGCGTTAAATGGTGCCATCGGTAGTGCGATGGGGACTGGTGCAGGTGTGTTAACTGCATTACTCTTTATGATGCTAGTGTATCGTCTAAATAAACCAAGCATTCAAAGAAGATTACAAAATGATAGAACACAGGTGGAAGAAACCTATGGAACAATCTTTAAAGTCATCATCGCGATGGTAACTCCAATTATCTTAAGTACGTTTATTTACAATGTAAACTCATTGCTAAATACATCGATCTTCCAAAAGGTTTCCACAAGTATCGGTATGTATACAAAATCAGAGGCAACGGTACTCTATGGTATCTTTTCAGGAAAGGCAGTCGTACTAATCAACGTACCGATTGCGATTGCTTCTGCAATGGCAGCAAGCTTACTTCCAAACGTTGCGACAACGTATACGTTATATGGGGAAGAAAAGACGGCAGAGCAGGTAAATGAAACGTTGAAGATGTTGATGATCATCGTAATCCCGATTACGATTGGAATGTTCGTGTTTGCAGGACCAATCATGAAATTCATGTATCCGGCAAAAGGACAATGGGAACTTGGCGGAAACTTGTTACGAGTATTAAGTTTCGATGTCATCTTTATTTCAATCTCAACATTAAGCAATTCCGTGCTACAAGCATTAGGACATCCACAAAAGACCGTAGTGAATGCATCGATTGCATTAGTGCTTCAGACAATTCTCTTATATGCATGTCTAGTATTTACGGATCTTGGAGTATATTCCCTTGCAGTTACAACAGTTGCCTATGCGATCATCATGTGCATATTAAACCGTCGTGCAGTAGTGAAATATCTAAGTTATAAGCAGGACCTATTGTCTACGTATTTATATCCGCTCATTGCAGCCTTGGTAATGGGGCTAGTTTCTGGTGGAGCATATGTGGGAATGTATTATGTATTTCCACATAACCGAATCGTATTAATCCTTGCAGTAGTACTTGCAATGGGAATCTATGCAGCAGCAATCATCCGCTTTGGCGTTGTCTCCGAAGAGGAAATCTATCGATTCCCAAAAGGAGCAACTATCGTATCTATTTCGAAAAAATTACATTTATTATAAAAAAAAGACCATCTTCGAGATTGAAGGTGGTCTTTTTCATTGGATTAAATGGTTGGAAGAAATGTAACCAGACCGTTACGGATTAGCTTGTAGCAAAGGCTGGCAAGAGCTTGCGGAGATTCCTTCGCCCCATCCATAAGCCAACGTTCTACGACTCCGAGGCATCCTCCAATATAGAAGGAACATGCAAACTTGATTTCTTCTACAGGAAGGGTACCTTGCAGGAATTCTACGGTCGTTTGCGTAATGTTGTCTTTAATCAGGTTCTTTACCTTGGAAGTAAATTGGATATCTCCGTTTGGACTCATTAAGAGGTTGCAAATGTCTACATTTTCTAGTAGGATCACGAACACTTCTTCTAAGTACGTGTTTAATTTCTCATTGTAATATTCATGTTTGTGTCGATCAGTCACAGATACTAACTGTTCTAGGAGCTCTTCCTCAATTTTATTCAACATATCATAGATATCTGTATAATGCAGGTAGAACGTAGAACGATTGATATCTACTTCGTCTACTAATTCACGAACCGTGATTTCGCGGATGCTTTTTTCCTGCATTAATTTGATTAGTCCTGCACGAAGGGCAGCTTTTGTTTTTCTTACACGTCTGTCAACTTTTTGTGTCATAATAATTCCTTTCTCTACCAAGTTTTCGTTCTCTTTTGTTCCAAACTGAAATAAAATCGGTTTGTTTATATTCCGTTTATTAAAAATTCATAATAGTTATTATACAAAATGTAGAATTGTGTCTAATAACATACGGTGAGGCTATAAATTGTCGGTTGAAACTCATCATGTACATTAGTATAATCAAAAACATATCAGAAAGCAACACGGTGTCTAAAATTAGATTCAATGTTGTATGAAAAATAATATGGTAGTTTGGCCATCCCGGAAAAAACAAGAATGAAAAAAGGAAAGATGGTGTTAACATGCTAAAAAGAGAATGGCAAGGCCTATGGCGAAATAAATTTATGCTTGTCGTCCTCATAGCAATTATCACAATTCCTACGATTTACTCAGGAATCTTCTTAGGCTCTATGTGGGATCCTTATGGAGAGGTAGATCACTTACCGGTAGCAGTAGTAAATAAAGATATTACGACTACTTATGAGGGAAAAACAGTAAACGTAGGAGAAGAACTTGTTGATAAGCTTGAGGAAGACGGCTCATTAGATTTCCATTTCGTAGATGCTGAAACAGCACAAAGGGGAATCGAAGATGGAACGTATTATATGGTGATTACAATTCCAGAGGATTTTTCTTCTAACGCAACGACTGTAATCGACTCAAATCCTAAAAAAATGGAATTAAACTATACAACAAATCCGGGAACAAACTACATTGCTTCAAAGATGAGCGAATCTGCGATTAATAAAATTCGTACATCAGTTGCTGAACAGGTAACACAGAAATATGCTGAAGTTGTTTTTGAAAAATTAGAAGAAATCAAAGATGGTTTCGATGATGCCGTTGAAGGTACAGATAAAATGAACGACGGTGTTGATAAACTTTCCGATGGTAATTCTAAAATCAAAGAAAATTTAGAGACTCTTGCTGAGAGTTCCCTAACATTCAAAAATGGTGCTGAAACATTAGAAGTAGGGTTAAAAACTTATACAGATGGTGTGGCTGCAGTGAATACTGGTGCTGGCCAATTAAAAGATGGCATTGATACATTAGCTGCAGGGACAGGTCCTTTAGCAGATGGAGCAAACCAGCTAGCAGATGGTTCTAGCCAGTTAAAAGACGGTACAGCAACATTAAAGAACGGAACAAGTGAATTAGCAACAGGAACTTCCTCCTTAAAAGAGGGATCGCACACATTAGTATCTGGATTAAATACGTATACGAATGGTGTAGGGCAAGCATTTGTTGGTTCAGAACAATTAGTAGCAAACAATGAGGCTTTGAATGCAGGGGTAGAACAATTATCCACTGGCGTAACTAGCTTAAAAGGTGGAAGTGAAAAGATCTTAGCTGGATTAGAACAAATCTCTGATCAATTAGGAACAGGATTATCGAAACAGCAAGTAGCACTTCTAGACCAACTTACAGCTGGATTAGAACAAGCGAAAACGCAAATGAGTGCAGCTGACAAAGCATTACAAAAACTTGATACAGCAGCGCTAACTGCACAAGTCGCAACATTACAAAAAGGCGTGAACTCTCTCGTAACAAGCGCAGAGACAACATCGAACCTTGTAAACGGTGTAAGTGCTGATGTAGACACTGCAGTAGAAAGCATTAAAAATAGCGCAGGTTTCTCCAAGTTAAGTAAAGAAGAACAAGAAGAAATCTTAAGTGCAGTAACAGGCATCACAAAAACAAAGAACTATCAAGGTGCCAAACAATATGCAGCAGGCGTTGCAAATGGAGCAGGGGAGTTAAAAGCAGGATTAGAGCAAACAGATCTATCTGCGGTAGCACAAGTAGCAACATTAAAAGATGGAATCCACACATTAGTGCAACAAGATTTATTCGGAAACAGTAAGAAGGCAATTTCAACACAAGTAGCAAGCTTACAAAAAATCCAAGGTGCATTAGATGCAACAGAAAAAGAAAATGGAAAATCCGGATTAATCGAAGGCATGAAGACAGTAAACGGCGGTCTAGCAACTGTTCAAAACAGTGTTGACTCTACGTTAAAGCCAAGTCTTCAAAAATACACAGCTGGTGTATCTGCGGTAAATGCAGGATTAAAACAATTAGACGATAACTCCGCTGCATTAAATGGGGGAGCGAAAGCATTAGATGACGGGGCCCAAAAATTACAAGCTGGAGCAAATGCGTTAGATACAGGAGCAAGTGCATTACACACAGGAGCAACAGCGTTAGAGGAAGGAATCAGTCAATTATCTTCTAAAGTACCAACATTAGTAGCAGGTGTAACAAAACTTCAAGCAGGTTCTACTGCACTACAAGAAGGTACTAAGAAATTAGTAGCGAACAATTCAAAACTTATGGATGGTATCGATAAATTAGCAGATGGTTCTGACAAAATCAGCGATGGTGCTAGTAAGTTAGCAGATGCTTCCGGTACATTAGGCGCTGGCCTTGTTACCTTAAAAGATGGTACAAAAGAACTTCACGATGGATTAAAAGAAGGTGGAGACAAACTTCACGATAAGATTGATCCAACAACAGATAAGACGAAAGAAATGATGTCTGCTCCAGTTGAAGCAATCAACAAAGAGCAAACTACAGTAGATAACAACGGTAGCGCAATGGCAGCTTACATGATGAGCGTTGGTTTATGGGTAGGATGCTTGGCGTTCTCTATCATGTTCTCCATGGATAAACCAGCAGGCAAGATCACAAGCGGATTTAGCTGGTGGTTAAGTAAAGCAAGCATCGGCGGCTTGATCGCAATTGCACAGCCAGTCGTAATGCTATATGCATTGAAAGCAATGTTGGGATTCGAACCAGCATACTTTGGTAAGACGCTTTTAGTTGCAGAATTTGCATCCCTTGCATTCATGTCGATCTTCTTTGTAGGAAACTTATTATTAGGCAAAGTAGGAAGTTTTCTCTTATTAATCTTTATGGTGCTTCAATTAGGGGGTTCTGCAGGAACTTACCCAATTCAATTATCCAACGGCTTCTTCCAAGCAATTAACCCATACATGCCATTTACTCACAGTGTAAATGCATTCCGTGCAACAATTGCAAATGGACAAAGCATCAGCAAAGCACTTACCATATTTGCAGGAATCTTCGTTGTATGTACGGCAATTACAATCGCTGTATTTGAATTCAAAGCAAGAAGAGTGAAAGCAGAAGAGCAAACAGTAAATGCAGATGTTGTATTAGAATAATAAAGAAAAGAATCTATGTGATCTAAGGATTGCATAGATTCTTTCAGACTGTAGACAAAACGGTTCTAGGATTGAATAATCCTAGAACCGTTTTGCTATATAGGGATATTATTTTTGATTTCAAGACATTGTAAAGCTTATTGCTATGTTTTGAAGTCGGAATGATTGGGAGTAATCCCAATAGATCCAACCACGTTGCCGACTTCTTTAAATTCATGCACGGAAAAATAAGATTAAGCTCCCTATCTCTTGTGAGTTCTTCATGAAGTGCTTTTTCATATATACGCGTTGATTGTTCGATAACCCCACTTTTATATTTATGATTATTCGCATTTGAAGTCATCTAAGCGAATCATTTCGACTTGAGAACGATTAATCGAACTTTTTCGTATTGAGGATCTGAAGGCCTTCTTTTTGGGGAATAGGGTTTATGGAAAAGAACTTAGTGTTGATTAATAAAAGCACTAGGCTCTTTTTAGACGATAATGTCATTTCTAGAAGTAGAAAAAAGGAAGATATCTTTTTCTATTATCAAAATATTTATATGGGGTATGAGTAAATGGTTATTTACAGTAAATGGCACATTTTACTACGTTTTTATGGAGAATATGCTGTCGTTGCAATGTGATGTCGATTTAAAATGCAAATAGAATAATCGCCTTAGAATACCTATAGATACTGTCGTTGCAATGTGTTTGTGTGGAAAAATATTGAAAAAGGAGTCGAAAAAATACACAATATTTAAGGGGAATAACAAGTTGGATTTGTGCAAACTGACGTAAAATGTAAAAAAAAGAGGGACAATTAATATTGAAAATACAATTTTCGTCTTGTATAATTAGAGCAAATAACTGGTATAAAGTACGTCATAGTGTTGTTTGAATTTACTTGGAGAGGAAGTTCCAGCTATTAGTCTAAGGATATTATAGTAAGAGTGGGGAGGAATTGACAATGGATGGGATTCACTTGACTGGCAGGGCAACAGTGGACAGGCCTTGGATGAAATACTATCCACCTGGGGTAGAGTATTCTGAGGCGTCCTATCACATGACGATGGAAAAATTTTTTAGAAAACACTGTAAACGTACCAATGAGCCAGTAATCGAGTATTATGGCCATATGATGAGTTTCAACGAGATATTAGATAAGGCGGACCTTGTTGCACGTGGACTTAAGGCAGTAGGCGTTAAAGAGGGTGAGCATATCACCATGTTTTTGCAGACGGTACCGGAGTTTTTAATGTTGCTTTTGGGCGCTGAGAAGATTGGTGCAGTCATTCTTTGCCGTGATGGTACTCCAGAAGAGAATGTAGAGGCTTTGAAGTCTGCTAGGGGTTCTATACTTTTCGCTCATGATTATCTATCAAAAGAGGAAGAAGAGATGTACTATGAAGCGAACCCAGAATTGAAACACATTATTCTTGTTTCACCATTTACATATGCAAAAGAGTCAACGATTCCAATGTACATAATGGATAACATCCTTTCGCGCTATTCAGAAGAAGAAGCATGCAGTTCACAGAGTATGACATGGAAGGAATTTTTAAAAATAGGAAAAAACTACAAAGGAGAGTATCTGGCAAAAGAAGATCCAGGACGTACCCTGTATGGCA
>CALZJY010000119.1 GCA_945787925.1 uncultured Anaerosporobacter sp.
ACTTCGGCCTCTTCTTTTGTCATATCCATGCGATAACGAGCCAATACGTCATCCGGAACATAAATGCCCGAAAACTCATTCTTAACGAAATTGGCATTTCGGTAGCTTACAAATGGCATGATACCACAAAGAATCTTCGTATCTAACTTGCTCCTTATATAGCGAAGTCGTTCGATATCCTCATCGCTATAGGCCGGCTGCGTCAAGAAATAACTACATCCTGCATCGATCTTTCTCTGCATGCGCTCGATGATCTTGTCTAGGTTTCCTCTTGCGTAATTCAAGGCACCGCCATAATAAATCGGGTCGTCTTTAAAATGTTCCTCATTCATTTCCTTAATAAAGCTCATTAGTCGAATCGAGTTATAGTCGAATACGCTGCTTGTCGTCGTACGGCTATCGCTAGGAACTGGATCTCCTGTTACGACGAGGAGGTTTCTAATCCCATTGATATAGGCGCCAAGAAGGGTGGAACGCATCGCGATCATATTCTTATCCCTACAGCATACATGAGGCATCGCAGGAAGTGCCACTTCTCCTCCTAGCTTCACGCTCATCAATATGGAATCCACACGGCTTCGTCCCATCGGGGAATCTGCCATCGTCATCATATCGACTCCTTGCTTCTTTAACACAAGGGCTTGTTCCACTAACTTCTCATAATTGGCATCGTATGGTGGATCTAATTCTACAGCAATCGCCTTCCGCTCACCCTGCAATGCCTCCATAAATGGATTCCTTGCTTTCGCCACCGGTTCTCCGGACTTCTCCCCAGATACCCTAGTCACTCGCTTTTGTTCCACTTTGGTCACATCAATGACCTCCGCCATCGCCTTGATATGCTCTGGAGTCGTTCCACAGCATCCACCAATGATGTCCACGCCAAATGCCTTGATTTCTCGCATATTCTCTTTAAAGTACTCTGCATTATCACGGAAAACCATACGATAATGCATTTGCTCTGGATACCCTGCGTTTGGAAGGATTGCAAGCTGCTTTCCTTCTGGAACCCTCATCTGCTCCACTAAGTGCTTCATATGTCCCGAGCCAATGCCACAGTTAAATCCGCATCCATCGATTCCCTCGATCTCTGCGATTTCTGCTAGTAGCCGGTTCATGGAAATTCCAACCTTGGTATAGCCATTTTTATTCAGGCAGAAGTTTGTAAGCACATAAACCGAGCTTTTCTCTCTTATGTATCCCACTAACGGCCTTATGTAGTAAACATCTGAAAATGTTTCAAATAGGATCAAATCGACTCCGCCTCGTAATAGCTCGTCAATCATCGCCTTATATTCTTCTAAGATTTCTTCTTCGCCTTCTGCCGTATTTTCTGCAATCGGTCCGATAGAACCTGCAATCCATACGTGCTCGCTTGCCTTCGCTTTTGCCGCATGTGCTAACTGGCAGGCAGCTTGAATCATTCTGGTACGCTCTTCCTTCGATATGTTTAATGCGAAACGGTTGGCCGCAAAGGTGTTCGTGCGAATCACCTTTGCTCCAGCCTGAATATAAGATTCATGAATTTGCTTAATCATATCGGGTTGTGTGAGATTGGCCATCTCACTTACGGCACCATCGTCTTTCATAAGTGTTGCATAATACGTACCCATTGCACCATCTGCAATCAGGGTATGATTTTGTAAATACTCTTTGAACGATTTCTTTTCTTGCATGGTGTCTTCCCCTTCCTAAGTTGCCTAAACTATAGTTGATTCAAATCATCATAATCTTTTGTCTCTATCCTGTTTTTCTTCTTTAAATAATAAAGCATTGCAATAAGTCCTGCAACGATTACTAAGAATACCATGAGTAACATCACGAGGTAAAACAGCGCATACATCTGTTTTCCAGATATCATAAGGGACAGCTTCTCGGTACCTTCTAGCATTCCTGTAAGCTCATAATGATTCCCTTTTGCGGCCGTCTCTAACTCTTTGTCTCCTGAGAGGTTCAAGTTTCCTACCTGTAATTCCGATACCGATGCATTCTTGTCCACTTTGATCGTATAGGAATACCTCATATTTTCTGGTTTCCATTCATAACCGTCAATCCTTGCAAGGTATTTCGTAAGATCAAGAGAATCCTCTATCCGGTAATACGCATACTTGATTCCTCTTCCGGATCGATAGGACCATAAGGAATCCTGCCCTTCCTTCTTCTGTCCGTGCTTGATGGCACGAAGGAATGTGACCTTGATTTCCTTCTCGTTCTCTCCTACCTTCACACTGTCTGGATAGTCCTTATAATAGTTCTCGATTTCTTCTTTTGAAACCTGACAGCCATTCTTGTCGTATGTGATTACGACTTCTCGTTTTACGGACAAGTCTTTCGCTACGGTATACGCTACGTTGTTCTCCTTTAAGTTCAGCCTTTGGTCCGCCACAAAGGATGCCGTATACTGCTGGTCAAAACGGTATCCGCCTGCATAATCGAATCCATCCTCAACCTTTACATTTCCCATACTATTCGTATAAGAAACTTCTGCGTCATTCATAACTACAGGCACCTTTACATAATCATAAATATAAGGAGCTTTTGTCATGTCAAATAAAGAAAAGAATGCCTTTAGGTTGTAATCCATCTTGATTTCATACTTTTCCTGAAATGGATTCTTTCCTACTGTAAACGTATTGTTGATTGGAGTGTATGTCGGATCCACCGTAGCTAAGAAGTTAGCGACTTCTTCCTTCTCTAGTGTAAAGATGATCACATCGTTTGCACGATCGAACGTATAATGGTTCGAATATTTCGTAAGAAGTGCTTTGGCATCCGTCAGATTGATTCGGTCGAGTCCTCCTTTTTCAAATTGAAGAACGATCTTCTTAGTAATGTCACCATCAAATGCATAGGTCGTATAGATACTCGCCCGTTCTACTTTGGGCGAAATGGCTACAACAAAGTAGGGATCTCCTGTTCCAGAAAACTGTAGCTTATCATTATAGTAGACTTCGTTTTTTTGTAGTTCATAGCTTAAGTTTCTAGACGCCCACCCGCCTAGGTTTTCCTTAAGCGCGTCTACTGCCCACTGCATCAATTCCTCGGTACAGTCTTCCTCGCGAAACTCGATATTGCTTAAGAATACCGACGCATTGGTATACCAGGTAGCGTTATGCTCTTTTCCGGTAATCTGTTTCACCATTTGGTTATACTGGTCTATATTGTCAAAGAAAAAGGTAAACTGATACACCGAATCTCCATTCTCTAAATCAGAACGTCTTACCGTGACTCCTTGCGGCGCCTGCTGTTGTAACAACGTATCGATCCTACCAAAGCCACCCTCAATGTGTCTGGCATCTTCTGACCTTACGGTTACATTTACGGTACGCGATCCAGATCCATCACTATGGAATCTAAGTTCGGAGGTCACGCTTGCCTTTCCGCATCCTGCAAGGCATAACATGCATGATACGACAAGGAATAAAAGTATTAGTTTTCTTTTCATAAGAATCCTCATCACTCTAATATTTTGGCATAATTTATTTCATTTTATCACAGGACCTCCCCCATAGCAATATTGACGTTTTCTCACGATTTTTATAGAAAGAGGTGATATTATGGCAAGTGACTGGACGTACCACGCCTCCCTTACCGTATATGATAATACGGTATTCCACAATGCGATGGATGATTCCTATGATTACTACTATCGTCCACTTGTAGTTGCCGAGCAGATTGGAAATGGTACCAACTATCGCTTTATCTGCCTGGCCGAACCAAAGCAAAAAGGCAAAGGAAGCCACTTTGCCATGATCGCCATCCATAAACCATTCCATGGTTCAGGATATGTAACTGCAATCGATACTATTTAAAAGTATGCCCCATGAAATTCTTAAAATAACATAAAGATTCATTAAATCCTCGTAAATTCTTGGATTTTCCTTTCCCTAGCTCGTATAATGGAAGGAAAGGTGGTACCAACACCATATTTTATAGAGGGGGTCCTATACCATGTTCCATAAAAAAAATTGGACGGCACGAACGATTATTTCCGCCATTGTCGGCGTTTCCTTTGTATGCTCTATTGTTTATGCCATTATTCATCTACTTTTTGCACCTAGCGTACCAAAAGAAGCGCTTCCATTTGAAAAGCTGCGAAGCGACTATGCCCTGATGATCTTACAATGCCTGCTCGGCTTGTTTATGTTATATCTTCCCCAACTGTTAAAGAAGAAATGGAAGATCCTATTCCCCGATTTTATGTACATACTTTTCTTTATATTCCTATACTGTGCAATCTATCTTGGGGAAGTTCGAAGCTTTTACTACACAGTTCCGAATTGGGACACCATCCTGCATGCCTTAAGCGCTGCTGCCTTAGCAACCCTTGGCTTCAACCTGGTAAGCCTATTAAACGATGCCAAACAAATCAAAATGCAGATGAGTCCATTCTTTATCGCCTTCTTTGCCTTTTGTTTCGCAGTATGCGCAGGTTCCTTATGGGAAATCTACGAGTTTACCTTTGATGGCATCCTCGGATTCAACATGCAAAAATATGCGACCCTAACCCATGTGGACCTAATCGGACGCGCTGCCCTCATGGATACGATGAAAGATATCATTGTAGATAGCCTAAGCGCTCTTGTGATTTCCATCTTGGGATACTGCCAATTAAAAGTGGTCACATTCCGAGGCAGAAAAATCAAATTGCCTAACATGGAGGGCACTAGAATCGTGGATGATTCTCCATCCTCCACAGACCTTGCGAAATAATCTCAACAAAAAAAGCTATTTTTCAACAACGTGTGAAAAATAGCTTTTATATAGTATTCTTTATATCTGTTTGCTATAATAATTATCATCGGATATTTAACAAGCAATTATGGAGGAGGATATATGCTAAAGATTGCAGTTTGTGATGATGATGAGGCGTCACTATCCATGATCAAGCACATATTGATTGCTTATTCGAAGAAGACAAATACTAGAATGCTCATCCATACATTTGAGCGGGGCGAGGATTTGCTGCTTGCAAACCAACAAAAGCGTTATAACATTCATATCCTAGACATCATGATGCCTGGTATGGACGGTATCTCTCTTGCCAAAGCACTCCGCCATGCAGGGGATGAAGACTTCTTGATTTTCCTAACCTCTTCGGATGAATATACAAAGGATGCTTATCAAGTTGATGCAATTCACTATTTAATGAAGCCTGTCAATGCCGATAAGCTCTGTAGCATCATTGACCGAATTAAAGGGTACATACAAAATATTCATGAGGAATCGATTCTGGTACATACGAAGCAGGGAATCCAATCATTAAGCATCGATCAAATCGTGTACATCGAACACATCAACCATGTGATTTACTTCCATCGATTAGACGGTTCTATCATAACGAGTCTTACTTCCACTCTTACTCTAAGCGAGGTTTGGGACATGCTCGGAAGTAACCCCAACTTCTTCCAGCCCCATCGTGCGTATATCGTCAATATGAACCATATACAGTCACTCACCAAAAAGGAACTACTCCTAAAGAATGACCAGATCATCCCTATCCCTTGCAGACGCTATGCAACTGTAAGGGATCAATATACGAATTATATGATGCTATGAACCACAAAGGGTGGGGAACCTCTTCTAGATGTTCTCCACCCTTTTCCCTATCCTACATACTTCTCTTTTTCTTTGATAATTCCCTTGCTGCCTAAATACGTTGCAATGAAATATGCGCCATAAATGATCGTGATGAAAAGTGCCGTAAGCAAGATATTCTTATCTAGCTGTAAATGTCCAAACAGACTGATCAAATGGGATACCTCACGGATTCCTACGATGCTATGAATGATAGCAACAGAAAGAGGAAGAATAAAGTAGATTCCAATCTGAAGCAACAAGGACTGGTTGATCATCTTATCATCTACACCAATCTTACGAAGGACTGCATAACGCTCCTTATTGTCTGCAGATTCACTTAATTGTCCGATTGCTAAGATTGCGGCGGAAGTAATGCTGAAGATGATTCCTAGATATAAACCAATAAAGGTAAAGATTGCAGTCGTACCAATGCTTGAATTCTCCATCTCCACTTTAGTGATGATTACTTCTGCTGCTGCATTGTCCTGTTTCATCAGCTTCTTAATCTTTGCAGTAGTAGCTTCGTCCATCTTTTCTAAGTCTCCAGGTAGATAGTTTGCACAGACTCTATGGTCACGAATCATCATCTGCACCCCATCTTTCCCGTTTGCTGCCTTTGCATTCTCAATTACCACATCTGGTACGATAAACGTTCCTGTCTCAGACTTCATATTGCTGTTTTCTAATGCCATATCGATACAGCTCTTGCTATAGGAAGATAATTTCTTTCCAGCAACCGTAATCGTCTTATTGACTGCGAGCTGTTTGTCATAATATCCTATCAGCTGTTCAAAGTTTGCAATCAACGCATATTGTTCGCCTTTTAAATCAATCTTCTTTTCCCCATATAACTCCATTAACTTGTTATATTCCGATTCTCTCATCAAATATAATGGCGAATCATCCATTCTGATCATGCCTTGGAAATC
>CALZJY010000120.1 GCA_945787925.1 uncultured Anaerosporobacter sp.
AACTTGATAAAGATATTGAAGCAGTGAAAAAGACTTACAACTTAAAAGAAGGCAAAGGATGGGCAGACGTAGATTTCGGTAAAGTCATTGTAAAACAAGGCGATGATATGAAAGAATTCCAAGCAGATCCAACGCCAACTCCAGCAGCAAGTGCTACGCCAGCTGCTACAGAGAAAGCAAGTGCTACGCCAGATGCTACAGAGAAAGCAAAAGCAACACAAGCACCAACTGCAAGCCCAGAAACAAAAAAATAAGAGTGTGACTACAAAGAGCGTCCTCCCCAAAGGGAGAGACGTTCTTTTTTATAGCATAGGAAATTGCGTTGCAATCCCCCCTCGAGTGGCAAAGCTCATTTTAACAAAAAATGACAAAATAATACTATTCTAAAAGATAGTTTTATTAGAGATGCTTATAAAAATATTTATATATATTTACTTTATTTATAAAAGAATGTGTGTTACAATGAGAACGTGTTAAAGAGACGGAAAGTAAAATGGAGGTTTATTATGAGTAACGTTAAGAGAATTTATGTTGAGAAAAAAACAGCATATGCGGTTCATGCAAAGGAACTAAAACACGAAATTAAAAGTTATTTAGGAATTAAGACTCTTGAAACAGTTCGAGTATTAATTCGTTATGATATAGAAAACGTAAGCGAGACTACATATAAGAAAGCGCTAGGTACTGTATTTTCAGAACCACCTGTAGACGTTTTATTTGAAGAAATATTTGAAAAAGCAGAAGGCGATTATGTATTTTCAGTAGAATTCTTACCAGGCCAATTCGATCAAAGAGCAGATTCTGCGGAACAATGTGTAAAATTATTAAACGAAACAGAAGCGCCAGTCATCCGTACTGCAACAACATATGTGCTTACAGGAAGTCTTACTGACGACGAGTTCGAACGCATTAAGGCGTACTGCATCAACCCTGTAGATTCTAGAGAAACGGATGAAGTAAAGCCAGAGACATTAGTGACAGAATTTGAAGAACCAAAGGATGTTGCAATCCTTGATGGTTTTGTAGACATGGATCAAGAAGCATTAACAGGCTTATTTGAATCTCTTAACCTTGCAATGACATTAAAGGATTTCGAACATATTCAAGCATATTTCAAAAATGAGGAACATAGAAACCCATCCATGACAGAAATCCGCGTATTAGATACGTACTGGTCTGATCACTGTAGACATACGACATTCCAAACGGAATTAAAGAACGTAACGTTTGAAGATGGTTTCTTCAAAGCTCCAATGGAAAAAACATATGGTGATTATTTAGAAGCGAGAAAAGAATTATTCGCTGGTCGTGATGATAAATATGTTTGCTTAATGGACGTTGCTCTTATGGCAATGAGAAAGTTAAAAAAAGAAGGCAAGCTTGACGATATGGAAGAAAGCGATGAAATCAATGCATGTTCCATCGTTGTTCCAGTTGAAATCGATGGCAAAGAAGAAGAATGGTTAATCTTCTTTAAAAATGAAACTCACAACCATCCAACAGAAATCGAACCATTCGGTGGTGCAGCGACTTGCCTTGGTGGTGCAATCCGTGATCCGTTGTCAGGCCGTGGGTATGTATACCAAGCAATGCGTGTAACAGGAGCAGCAGATCCAACTGTTTCCTTAAAAGATACGTTAGAAGGTAAGCTTGCACAACGTAAGATTGTAACAGGAGCAGCAAAAGGATACTCAAGCTATGGTAACCAAATCGGTCTTGCCACTGGTTTAGTAAGTGAAATCTATCATCCAAACTATGTAGCAAAACGTATGGAAATCGGTGCAGTTATGGGTGCGGCTCCAAGAAAGAACGTAATCCGTAAAAACTCTGATCCAGGCGATATGATCATCTTACTTGGCGGTAGAACAGGACGTGACGGTTGTGGTGGTGCAACTGGTTCTTCCAAAGTACACACAACAGAATCTATCGAAACTTGTGGTGCAGAAGTACAAAAAGGTAACGCACCAACAGAACGTAAGATCCAACGCCTATTCAGAAGAGCAGAAGTTAGCTCCATCATCAAAAAATGTAACGACTTTGGTGCAGGCGGTGTATCCGTTGCCATCGGTGAGTTAGCAGACGGCCTTCATGTATATCTTGACCGCGTACCAAAGAAATACGCAGGTTTAGATGGTACAGAACTTGCAATCAGTGAATCTCAAGAACGTATGGCAGTCGTTGTAGATAAAAATGACGTAGACAAAATGCTTGCATTTGCAGAAGAAGAAAACTTAGAAGCAGTTGTTGCAGCAGAAGTAACAGAAGAACCAAGACTTGTTCTTTTATGGAGAGGAAAAGAAATCGTTAACATTTCTAGAGCATTCCTTGATACAAATGGTGCACATCAAGAAACAGATGTAATCGTAACAATGCCAGAAGAAAGCGAAAATTACATTACAAAAGAAGTTACTGTAGACGACATGAAGAGCAAATGGTTAGAGACATTAGCTGACTTAAACGTATGTTCTCAAAAAGGCTTAGTTGAAATGTTCGACTCCTCCATCGGTGCAGCCACAGTAACAATGCCTTATGGTGGTAAATATCAATTAACGCCAACACAAACAATGATCGCAAAACTTCCAGTATTAGAAGGAAACTGTGACACAGTAACAATGATGAGCTACGGCTTAGATCCATACTTATCAAGCTGGAGCCCATACCATGGTTCCGTATATGCAGTATTATCTTCTGTAGCGAAGATCGTAGCAAGCGGTGGTGATTACAAACGCATCCGTTTCACATTCCAAGAATACTTCAAACGCTTAGGTAACGATCCTAAGAACTGGGGCGAGCCAATGGCAGCATTACTTGGTGCATATGAAGCGCAAATGCAATTCGGCCTTCCATCCATCGGTGGGAAAGATAGTATGTCTGGTACATTCAATGAAATCAGCGTACCACCAACACTTTGCTCTTTCGCAGTAGATGTAGCAAAAGTAGGAGATATCGTAACTCCAGAACTTAAGAAAGCTGGTAACAAGTTAGTTCGTTTCAGCGTAGCAAAAGATGAATACGACTTACCAGTATTCGAACAAGTAAAAGCGCTATATGAACAAATCACAGCACTTGTAAACGATAAAGTACTTGTTGCAACTTACGCATTAGGTGGTCATGGTGTGATCGAAGCCGTGTCTAAGATGGCATTTGGTAATAAGCTTGGCGTAACATTAGATAGCGGAATCGCAAAAGAAGAATTCTACAAAGTGGCATACGGCGATATCATCGCAGAAGTTGCAGAAGAAGACCTTGCAAAAATCACAGCAGAGTATACAGTGATCGGTGAAGTGACAGAAGAAGCAAGCTTCGTATACGGTGATACTGTAATCACAATGGAAGAAGCATTAGCCGCTTGGAATACAACATTAGAAAAAGTATTCCCAACAAAATCTGATGTAGAACAAAAAGAAGTAAAAACAGATGTATTCAATACAAAAGAAATCTATATCTGTAAAAATAAAGTAGCAAGACCAAAAGTATTCATTCCAGTATTCCCAGGAACAAACTGTGAATATGATACGACAAGAGCATTTGAAGCAGCAGGCGCAGACGTGGAAACCGTGGTATTTAAGAATTTGACAGAAGCGAACATCAAAGAGAGCGTAGATGCTTATATCCGTGCAATCAATGAAGCTCAAATCCTTATGTTCCCAGGTGGATTCAGTGCTGGTGACGAGCCAGACGGTTCTGCAAAATTCATTGCCTCAGCATTCCGTAATGCAGGAATCAAAGAAGCGGTGCATGACTTATTATACAAACGCGATGGTCTAGCTCTTGGTATCTGTAATGGATTCCAGGCACTTATTAAATTAGGATTAGTACCATACGGTGAAATTACAGAACAAAAAGAAGAATCTCCAACGCTTACAACAAACAGTATCGGACGTCATATTAGCAAATCCGTATATACAAAAGTAGTAAGTAACAAATCTCCTTGGTTACAACAAGCAGAGCTTGGCGGAGTGTATGCAATCCCTGCATCCCATGGAGAAGGTCGTTTCGTTGCTAGCGATGCAGTAATTAAGAAATTGATTGAAAACGGCCAAGTAGCAACTCAATATGTAGACGTAAATGGAGTTCCTACTATGGATGAAGATTTCAATCCAAATGGTTCTTATTATGCGATCGAAGGTATCACGAGTCCAGATGGTAGAGTACTAGGTAAGATGGCTCACTCAGAACGTCGTGGTGATGGTGTTGCATTAAATATCGTTGGTGACCAAAATCAACATATTTTTGAATCCGGTGTTGCATATTTTAAATAAATAGAAACATTAAGGGTATTCGTAGAAAATATTACGAATGCCCTTGTTTTTTTGTTGAAAAACATTGATAATAGTAATGTACATGTGTGAAGCGAGGTGAAGTATTTTGTGTCAGTTTGATATTGCTACAGAGGATTTCAACCCTACGATTTTCTACTCTAGCAAAAAGAAAATGTTTACGGATTATCACTATCATGATCACGACCATCCAGAAATCACGTATATTTTGTCTGGAAAAGGAAAATATTATGTGAATGGAACAATTTATGAGGTGGAGGCTGGAGATGTGATTATTTGCAATCCAGGTGTGAAGCACCATAATATAGTGATTAATGAAAAAGAGCCTACAGTAGAAGTATTTATTGGATTTTCTGATTTTCAGTTTAAAAACATGCCGCCAAATTCAATTGTATTGCAAAATGGTGCGTGTATCATGCATACGTCAGGGGAACTAAGGCAAGAGATTTCAAAACTTTGTTGGGAAATGGTTGAAGAACAAGAGGCCAATAAGGTTGGTAAATATTTTATGTTAAAATCATTGTTGATGAAAATGCTATTACTAATCATGAGAGAGCTGCTAGAAGACGAAAGTGTGGAAAAGCAGAAAAGTTGTAATTTTGAATCTTATAACAAGAATTATGTTGTGAAGAAGATTATTACATATTTGAACGAGAATTATGACAGTAAGATTTCACTTGATAAAATCGCCAAGAATATGTATCTTAGCCCTGTCTACATCTCTAAGATTTTCAAAGAGGAGACGGGAGAATCACCAATCAATTATTTGATTAAGATTCGTTTAGAAAAGGCACGTGAAGTACTAGTCAGTGGGGATGGCGGCAGCATTAAGCAGATTGCGAATGCGGTCGGATATGACGACGTATATCATTTTTCTAAATTGTTTAAAAAATATTACGGAATTAGTCCATTGTATTATCGAAAATCAATGGAGCAGCAGAAGGGATAAAGGAAAAAGGGAAGGAATCTACAACTATATGTGGGCCTTTCCTTTTTTACGTAGAAAAAATAGTAACAAAAATAAAGAAATAATTTTGAAATAATTGTGAAATAATTTTGAAATAATCATGATAGAATTTTATATAGAAACTTATGCGTAATCAAAATTTGTGGAAGGATGTTTTGTAAGCATGGAATATTATGATGCTATCAATTATCGCGGCTGGGTGAAGTCTTTTCACATGGAGGATGTTAGCGATGCGATAGAAGATAAGATTAAGCATTATGTAAATTATTTAAGAGGATTTTCAAAGTCGCTTGGAAATTGTTTTGAAATCGTTCGTACTGATGGGGCGGCTAGAAGGCATACAGGACTATTTTCAACTAAGGCGCCATACTACTTTTTAATATACATTACAGATTTGGAAGAACAGCTTTTAAATGCTGGGTATATGATGGGGCAACTTTCGTTGTATTTGTTGACGAAAGAGATTGGCTCTTGTTTGATTGGCCTAGAAAAAGTAAACGAGCGTGTACAGGGTGACGTTGTATATGCTTCGAAATCATTACAACAGACAAAAGTGTTCTCAGAACCTACCTGGGTGGTGGTAATGGGATTTGGAATGCCAGAACAAAAGATTAAGCAGACAAAGAAGAAACTACATCAAAAGATTTCAGATAAAAATTGTACGTATCGCAGCGAAGTGGATCCGAGAGTCCAGTCGATCATTAATGTAGGAGTCCATGCACCTTCAAGAATGTTGGTTCGTCCTTATCGTTATGTAATCAACAAGAATCAGGCATTTATCTTTGCAAAAGGAGAATCCATGATGACCTCGGCTCAACGTATGTGTGTGCATCTTGATTGCGGCATTATGCTTGCATATTTAGGATTGAAGGCGGAAGAACTATGGATGACCATGCTTGTGAAGCGTTCAGAAAAACGAATACAGAAAGAGTGGAAGGGAATGAAGTACCTAGTGAGCATCTCTTTCCAAGATCAATAATAAAGAAAAGAGCCATTTTTTATTGCATAGGAAATTACGAACAATGCCCTATGCAATAAAAATGCAAAAAAAACAAAAGAAAGAAATTGTCAAAAGTGTGAAAAAATAAGGGGAAAATGAAAATTGGAATAAAATTCATGTAAAAAAGTTGAAATTTAGTATTGATTTTTTCTTTTTTGTTTAGTATACTAATTTTCGTCGTCACGAACTGACAACAATGAAATGCGCGAGTGGCTCAGTGGTGGAGTATCGCCTTGCCAAGGCGAGGGTCGCGG
>CALZJY010000121.1 GCA_945787925.1 uncultured Anaerosporobacter sp.
ATTATTAATTATCACACCATGCTTTCCAGTAGATACCCATTGGCTGGATAAGCGCGACGAGATATTGAAGATTTTCTCTTTGAATCTTAGGAAAGTGATTGGAAATGTTGACTTCGATTATGAATTGCTGCAAGAGATCCGCTTGCGTGTCAATAGTCCCCTGATCGTGATTTATAACAATACGGAATTTTTTATCAGCAGAGATTATGAACTTACTTCCACACGGAATAATGCGTATATCGTCACCCAAAATGAAGTACGTGAGACGATGGAATACATAAGCAATTACTCGCTCTATGCATTTGAAGATGAAATTCGGCAAGGATTTATCACAATTCAAGGTGGTCATCGAGTGGGGATTGCCGGCAAGACAATACTAGAGGCAGATCGTATTA
Source organism: uncultured Anaerosporobacter sp. (assembly GCA_945787925.1). GTDB lineage: Bacteria > Bacillota > Clostridia > Lachnospirales > Lachnospiraceae > KM106-2. Next base: position 396 of record CALZJY010000121.1, read on the forward strand.
AGAATATAAAACATATTTCATTTATAAATATTCGCTTGAGTCATCAGATTAAAGGATGTGGAAACAAGGTAATGCCATATATTGTGCAAGACGATAGCATCTACCATACACTTATTATTTCACCACCGAGATGTGGGAAGACTACGTTGTTAAGGGATTTGATCCGGCAGTTATCCAATGGGCTTAGTACGATTCCTGGGATGACCGTCGGAGTAGTAGATGAGCGTTCGGAAATTGGTGCCTGCTATATGGGTGTGCCACAGAATGAGTTAGGAATCCGTACGGATATTTTGGATTGCTGTCCAAAGGTTGCAGGAATGATGATGTTAGTGCGTTCGATGTCTCCAAGCATTATTGCAGTCGATGAAGTGGGATCGAGAGAGGATATTGAGGCGATTGAATATGTCATTAACTGTGGGTGCAAATTGATTGCAACCGTTCATGGGAGTACGATCGACGATATCAAGAATAAGCCGATTCTAGGGCGCCTTGTGCGAGAAAAGATTTTTGAGCGGTATATCATTTTGAATAATCAAGGAACAGTCGGCAATCTAGAGGAAATCTATGATGAAAGAGGCACCGTACTATACCACGCAGACTAGAAAAAGGGGTGGAGGAATGAAAATCGTAGGAGCGCTGATGGTAATTCTGTCATGTACAGGAATTGGCTTGTATTTTAGTATGATGACCAAAGGAAGGGTTGTCGAGTTAAAGGCACTAAAGAAAGAGATGTATTTTCTTCGTGGTGACATAATGTATGGAAGTACCCCGTTGCCAGAGGCAATCGAGTTGTTATCACGGAGGAATACAACGAGCCATTTGGCATGTTTCTTCTTCCATGTGGCACTGCAGCTAAAGAAATTAGAGGGACGTCCTTTTTCGGAAATATGGGACGAGGGTATTAACAAGAACTTGGAAGATAGTTATTTGAAAGAGCAAGATAAGGAACCGTTACGAAGGTTAGGAGAGAATCTTGGATTCTTGGACAAGGATACCCAGGTCAAGTCGATTGATTTATACATAGAAATACTAGAGCAGGAGTTAGAAGAAGCGATCCGAACAGAGAAAGAGAAGACGAGATTATATAACACACTAGGCGTGTTATCAGGAGTATTTCTGACCGTGGTATTGATATGACGGACACATATGGGTACTGCTCAAAAGAAGGAGGAAGAGAATGGACATCACTCTTATATTTAAAATTGCTGCCGTAGGTATTTTGGTATCGGTAGTCAGCCAAGTGTTGAAACATTCAGGAAGAGAGGAGCAGGCATTTCTAACGAGTCTGGCGGGACTGGTCCTTGTATTGCTTTGGGTCATTCCTTACATCTCCGAATTGTTTGAAACGATTAAAAGTTTATTTCAGCTATAAGACGGGAGGAGTTCGATGATCAAAGTCGCGATTATTGGAATTGTTGCGATTGTACTGGCAACACAGCTTAAAAGCATCAAAGGAGAATATGGGACATATATTAGCATGGCTGCCTGTGTCATTATCCTGTTTTTGGGGACAAGTAAGTTACAGGTGATCGTAGACGGTGTAAATAAGATTGAAAGTTACATAAACATCAATCCAACCTACCTTAGTATTTTGCTGAAAATCGTAGGGATTACCTATATAGCAGAGTTTGCATCGAGTCTTTGCAAGGATGCAGGACACGGAGCAATCGCGAGCCAGATTGAGTTGGTGGGGAAGCTTACGATCTTGTCCATCAGTATGCCGATCTTGCTAGCATTGTTAGATCTAGTAAATGACTTCTTGGCGTAAGTGGGTGAAAAGTATGCGAAAGGCAGTCTTTGGTTTCCTTGTCGTTGTATTGCTTCTTGCAGGCGTTTCGGGAAATGTGGTACGAGCAGAGAAGGTAAAAGATTCACAGACGACGAAAGAGGATAGAAAATCACCCGTAGATGATATATTGAATGACATAGACTACTCGGAGATTGAAAAAGTGATTCAGGATGTAATGATGGAAAATGACCAGATTGAGTTTGGGAATTACGTGGGAAGGCTTGCAAGAGGAGAGGAAGGTATCTCGGCAGAGAAGATTGGAGAAGAGGTGCTCCATGCATTTCTAGGGGAGATTACGACCAATAAGACGGTGCTGATTCAGTTACTTGCAGTTGCAGTATTGGCAGCAGTCTTTAGTAATTTTGCAAATATCTTTAAGAACAACCAGGTATCCGAAACTTCTTTCTACATTACCTACTTGCTGATCTTTTCGATTCTTACGAGTTCTTTCTTTCTTGCCACGAAGATTGCAAGCGATGTATTAGGTCATCTATTTAGTTTTATGAAGGTATTATTGCCGACCTACATGCTTTCTATTGCGGTAAGCACAGGAGCAAAAACCTCCTTGTTCTATTATGAGGCGACACTGGGAATTTTCACGATTATCGATATCGTGTTGTTAAAGATCATACTTCCTCTAATCAATATCTATTTCGTGCTTACACTTGCAAACTATATTTCCAAAGAAGACATGCTATCCAAGTTAGCTGAATTGATTGAAATGATCATTAACTGGGCATTAAAAACCTTGTTGGCATTTGTAATCGGATTCAATGCGATACAGGGGTTGATCGTGCCGATGGCAGATAAGGTGAAGCGTTCTGCCATCATAAAAGGGACAAGCGCCATACCGGGAATTGGGAATGTCATCAATTCGGTCAGTGAGACAGTATTAGGAGCCAGCGTCGTTGTAAAGAATGCCATTGGGGTAGCAGGGCTGGTGGTGATTGTCACGATTTGTGTGATCCCTCTTGCAAAGATTGCTTGTTTTGTGTTGACTTATAAGTTCGGCTCAGCAATTGTGCAGCCGATTTCAGACAAACGGATCATCGGATGTATGAGCTCGGCTGCTAATTCTGCAAAATTGCTATTGTCAAGTGTTGCAATCGCCCTTCTTTTGTTTATGATATCTATCGCGTTGATTGCGGCATCCACTAATATAAGTGTGTGAGGTGAGGCATAGTTGGAACTCTTATATCAGGCAATTAAGAATATCATCATATTCTTGTTATTAGTAACGGTACTGCAAAACCTTGTAGGACAAAGCAGTTATAAAAAATACATCAATATATTTGTTGGACTAGTTCTAATTATTATCGTGATTACTCCCATACTAAAGGTATTAAATTCGAATGCAAAGGTGGATCGGTTCTATAACCAGAATGTATATCGGATGAATGCTGCAGACTTAGGGGAACAGCTTGTGAAGGCAGATAAGACCTATCAGAAGACCATTTTAAAGGAGTATAAGGAAAAGATAGAGACACAGATCAAAACTTCGTTAAAAGGGCATAAACTAACGACAAGTGAAGTAAGCATTACGGTAAATGAGGATGCAGAAAGCAAAGAGTGTGGAAAAATCCAAAGTATTAAGATTCAGGCCACAAAAGAAGGAGAAGATAAAAAAACAGAGGACAATACGTTGGATATCAGTCCGGTAGACAAGGTGACGATTGATAAGATCACGATTAATGATGCAACCAAGGCGGCAGAAACATCGAAAGCGGAATCAGATAAATATGATACGGTTGAGGAGCTTGCGGTGAAAGAGGAATTATCCGCATTATATGGCATAGAACAGGAACATATTGAAGTAAGCATAGTTTGACTAGGAAGGATGGATGGGATGTTGGATAAGAAGAAGGAGGAGCAGGCAGAGGAAAAAAAGCCGACAGAGAAGAAAAGAGAGAAGGCTCCAGTAGATATATTAGGAAGCATAATGGACAAGTTGAAACAATTTGGTTTATCGAAGTTAGTGTTCGTTTTGGTGGCAGGAATCTTGCTTTTATTATTAGTTTCAGAGATGCTCAATACAACAAATAAGCAGGTATCAACGAGTAAGATTACTTCTCACAAGTCGAATCAAAAAGTTCAAAATAATACAACCACAGAAGAATATATATATGATTTAGAGAATAGATTAAAGCAGGTGTTAAAGAAGGTAGAGAATATCGGAGATGTGGAGGTGATGATTACCGTTAAGTCATCGAAGGAGTCAGTGGTCCTTAAGGACGAGAATTCCCAGGAAGAAACGACAGAGGAACAGGATAGCGCAGGTGGCAGTCGTAAGAGCAACAGCAAGTCGAGTCAGGATGAGACGGGACTTCAACAATCCGAATCAGGTGGAACTTTACCTTATATCGTAAAGGAGTTAGAACCAGAGATAGCAGGTGTGTTAGTGATTGCCGAAGGAGGCAATAATGAGGTCGTAAAGAGCGATGTCATAGCGGCGGTGCAGGTATTATTCGATGTGCCTGCTCATAAGATTAAAGTAATGAAAATGAATCATTAAAATGAAAATAGGAGGATCGGCATGAAAAATATAAAGAATATCTTTAAAAAGAACCAGGTCATCATTGCAGCCCTGGCTATCATGATTATCGTTGCTGGCTATCTAAATTTTACAAGAGGCAAAGTAAATGAAGCAGGAAACAATGATATAGAGGCAAATGCCAATATTTCAGAAGAGCAGTTAGAACTTCCAGATGGTGCTGAAGTAGATGATAATGGAAAAGTAGTCGTTGACGATGCGAATATAGAGGCTGAGAATGCCAGTGCAGAACAGGCATCTAAGGAGAAAGAAGATGTGAAGAAGGAGGACGTAGCAAAGGAAGACGATGCGTCCAAGAAACAGGCAGATGCCTCTGACGCAAAGAAAACTGCAGAAGCAGGAGATGCAGAAGCAGGAGAAGCTGTACTTGCAAACAAGGGCGTAAGCTCGGATTACTTCGTATCAAATAAATTAAAACGTGAGCAAACAAGGTCCAAAAACCAGGAGACATTAAATGCAATCATCAACAATAAGAAGATTTCTGAAAAAGAGCAAAGCGAAGCAATTCAAAAACTAATCGCTTTAACAGATATTAAAGAAAAAGAAACTGTAACGGAGACGTTATTAGAAGCAAAAGGTTTTACAGAGACATTGGTAACGATCAATGATGGCAAAGTAGAAGTAGTCGTAAATGCTAACAACTTAACAGAACAACAAATTGCTCAGATCGAAGACGTAGTAAAGAGAAAGAGCGGAATTTCAGCGAAGAATATCGTGATTACTCCTGTAAAAGTAAATAGCGCAGCAGGCGATACAGAAGTAAAACAAAGCGCTGACGACAAGAAAGCAGATAAGAGCGAAAAGTCAGAAAAGTCGGAATAAACGCCTATTAGATGGCGATACTAGTTACATATAGAGAAAAAGTCTAGAGAAATAATGTGTTTGCAATTAGTGGCAGATTTGATATAATGAGACTAGATTAGTAACACAGGAGGTTATGATTGTGGGCAAAGAACATGAGAATCAAGAAAATGTGAAAATATATGAATCTAATAATATCGGAGAAGTACAAATTGCAGACGATGTAGTGGCAATCATTGCTGGTTTGGCAGCAACAGATGTAAAAGGTGTTGCTTCTTTAATTGGGAATGTAACAAACGAGATTATTAGCAAATTTGGTAAAAAGAATCTTGGTAAGGGCATTAAAGTTGAGGTTGTTAATAATGTCGTAACTGTAGATATGAGTATCGTTTTAGAATATGGATATAGCATTCCTAAAACTTCCGGTCAAGTACAGGAAAAAGTTAAGAGCGCTATTGAAAACATGACAGGACTTACGGTAGAAGAAGTTAACGTTCGCATCGCAAGTGTTGTAATGGAGAAAAACAACAAATAAAACTAATAAATATTAATTTCACACTTTCTAATAGTAATTAAATAGTGTATAATGTATAACAACCCTTGAATAATTATTATTTAAGGGTTGTTTATACGTGAACATTTATATTTATGACTTACAATTCACGCTGGAGGCTAGAAAAAATTATGAGTAGAAGAGAATTAAGAGAACATTTATTCCGTATGTTATTCCGAAAGGAGTTTCACAATCAAACTGAATTAAATGAACAAATAGATTTATATTTTAATGGTTTAGATCAATGTCCATCCGACAAAGATCGTAACTATTTAGAAGATAAATTTGATCGTGTAATCGCTAACATGGAAGCGATTGATGAAACAATCGAAGCAGCTTCTTCCGGTTGGAAGCTTT
>CALZJY010000122.1 GCA_945787925.1 uncultured Anaerosporobacter sp.
CTCTCAAATTAAAAGTTTAATCTTGGTCAAAAAGCTGCTAGCTTTATTAACCGTTGTGTTGTTAAACACAATTTTTACTGTTTCATAAAGAAACGTTCATCTGAAATTCAATTTTTATTAAGAATTTTCAGGGTTGTTTCACTGTTCAATTATCAATGTTCTTTTCGTGCTGCTCTCTCGCAGCGACTTGTTTAGTTTAACATGTCTTTCGACTTGTGTCAACACTTTTTTTCAAACTTTTTTGAATTTTTCGTTTCAATTCATACTTCTTTCGAATCAAGTGCTTGTTTAGTATAAAACATCCTTCGCAATCTGTCAACCACTTTTTGTTATTGATTACGATTTTATTTTTCGCTTGTATCAGAATAAAAAACAAGTTGGGATGCGTCATCTCACAATCTCTTGTTTCTATCCCATAACACAGCTTTCTTACTATAGCACAGATGAGCGCATGCGTCAACTTGTTTTCTTCAACACTTACTATTCTTTTTTCATCTTCATACGGTACATATGATTCAATGGACCAGAACCTTTTCCAAGATCTAATCCATCTTGCAATGCTTCGGTTAAGTATGTCTTTGCCTGCTGTACACTTGCCTCTAAGGTATTTCCTGCTGCTAATGCACAGGCAATCGCAGAAGATAAGGTGCATCCCGTTCCATGAGTATTGCTTGTTACCACTCGTTTCCCATAAAACCATCGTTTCACATTCTTGTCATATAGATAGTCAGATGCATCATGAACGCTATGTCCTCCTTTTATAAGAACTCCACATCCATATTTGCTTGCAATCTGTTCTGCTGCCCGCTCCATCTCTTCTTCTGTTCTAATTTTTCGGTTGCTTAATACTTCAGCTTCCGGAATATTTGGTGTAATCACGGTTGCCAATGGGAACAGCCTCTGCTGCAGACATTCGATTGCTTCCTCTTGCATTAATCTGCTGCCACTAGTCGCTACCATGACGGGATCCACTACGATATGCTTTGCTGCATACTGCTCTAACTTTCTTGCAATCACCTCAATACACTCTGAATTGGATACCATTCCGATTTTCACCGCATCTGGCATAATGTCCGTAAAGATTGCATCTAATTGCTTCTCTATCATTTCTTTTGGCGTATCTACGATGCCATAGACTCCCATCGTATTCTGTGCCGTAAGGGACGTGATTACACTCATCCCATACATTCCATGCATTGTGATGGTCTTTAAATCTGCCTGGATTCCTGCTCCACCACTACAATCTGAGCCCGCAATCGTCAGTATTTTCTTCATATATGATTCCTCCTATTTCTAAAAGCGATGTCACATAATAATCTGCAAGGGTAATAAGCTGATCCTTTTCTTCCTCTGCTGCATCATAGACTCCTAATACAACGAAGCCCGCCTTCTTTGCAGTCCTTGCGGCATGTGTGGCATCTTCCACTACCAAGGTAGACTCTCTTTCTGTACGTATCCGTTTCCTCGCTTCCTCGTATATATCTGCATGCTCCTTGCTATGCCCTACTTCCTCACAAGTTACAATCGTATCAAAATATTGCAACATTCCTAAACGGCTTAATGCGCTTTCTAACAGCTTCTTGTCTGTCGCTGTAGCAATGCACATAGGAATCTGCTGCCTCCTCCCCCATGCCAATATCTCTTTTGCTCCTGGCTTTAGTGGAATGGTCGAACGATATGCTTGTGCAATCAGCCCCATCACCGCTTCAATAATCTCCTGTTTCGTTTCCTTGACTCCATACTTATTCTGATAATACTCTGCAGACTCTTCTAGACTCATCGTTTTGAATGTTACTGCCAGATCTTCTTTTGGATGGATTCCTCTAAGTTCTAGAAACTCATTTGCGACATTCTCCCAAATCCCCATGGAATCTAACAATGTCCCATCGGCATCGAAGATGATTCCTGTTATTCTCTTTCCCGCTACGATCACGCTTCCATCATCTCCTTGGCTAACACAACAAATTCTTCGCATGTCTCTTTGATTCTTCCACTTCCGAAGATTGCAGATATGATGGACACACCGTCAATTCCCGTTCCCTTTAACTCTAAGATATTCTGTTTCGTAATTCCTCCGATTGCTACAACTGGGATTGATACACTCTTACAGATTTCTTTTACTGTCTCCCGGTCCACAGTATCCGCATCTGCCTTTGTAGATGTAGCAAATACCGCACCTACCCCTAGATAATCTGCGCCTTTCTTCTCCGCATCGATTGCCTGTGCTACCGTCTGGGCGCTCACTCCTAATATCTTTTCTGGACCAATCATTTCCCGTACCTTCTCCACTGGAAGGTCATTTTGCCCTACATGCACTCCATCGGCATCGCAAGATACTGCAAGTTCTACATTATCATTAATGAGAAATGGAACGTTGTATTCCTTGCATAACGCTTTGATGTTTATTGCTTCTTCTAAAAATAATTCTTCTTCTAAGTCTTTTTCTCGCAACTGTAGACAGGTCGTTCCTCCTTGTAGTGCCTCTTCTACCTGTTCCTCCAATGTCTGCTGCCCAAGCCAGCTTCGATCTGTAATTGCATATACTAGCAATGCCTTCTTATCGAATCTCATAGTTCGCTCCTCCTTCTAACGTCTCTCCATCCAAACGATAGATGGCATCAATCAGATAGTTGCGATAACTTGAGTTTCCATCCTGTTCGGTCATACGCTCATAAGCAATCTCCCCGCAAAGTCCCATAGCAATCGTAGCTGCCGCTGCTGCCTCCAATGGAGTTGCTTGGTTTGCTGCTACATACGCTGCCGTCATTGCACTTAACATACAGCCAGTTCCAGTTACCCTGCTCATCATCGCATGTCCATTTCGTATGACATAGGCCTTCTCTGTATCTGCCACAATATCCGTAGCACCAGAAATTGCAATCACGCTTCCCGTACTTTCTGCAAGCGCCTTTGCAAGGGCGATTACCTCATCTAAGTTCTCTTCGGTTACTGCATCTGCCTCATCCGCATCTACCCCCTTGGTCGTTCCTGAACCCATTGCTAGCGTCTTGATTTCTGAGATATTTCCTCGTATTACGCTAAATTGAATCTCATTTAATAGGAGCCTAGCCGAATCCGTACGCCATTTAGAAGCTCCGACACCTACTGGATCTAATACTACTGGATGTCCGATTTCATTGCATTTTCTCCCTGCTGCAAGCATGGTAGCTACCGTATCTGGATTCAATGTACCCATATTGATATTTAGCCCTGCACAGATTGCTGCAATCTCCTCTGCCTCCCCTACGTAATCGGACATGATTGGGGATGCCCCACATGCCAATAAGATATTGGCACAATCATTTACCGTGACATAGTTTGTAATATTCTGAATTAATGGGTGACTCTCTCTTACCGTCTCTAACTGCTTTCTCATTTCTTCCTCCTAGTTGTTACGGCCTGTCCCCTGATTCTGCTTCCCTATAGAACCAAATTTCCTATGTAACAAAAAAACGGAGAGTACCTCATTGGTATTCTCCGTAATTGTCTTATATTTCCCAGTTCCTACGTTGGCATTATCCAAATCAGGTATAAGGGTCGAAGTTCGATTACTTCCTCTCAGCCTGCTACACAAGCTCCCCGTGGTCGTTATTCTTTTTCTCTTATTTATACCATTATTATCCTGTGTTGTCAATTTGACCTCGCAAGATTCTATCCCTCAACCCTTGATACCATCTCTGCTTTCTGTGGCTTTACTCGGTTTACAATATAGATTCCTCCTGCTACACAGACAAGGGCTACCATATTCTTAAGATTCACTACATTTTCTCCAAGGATGATTCCCGATAAAATGGTTCCGAAGACTGGATTTAGGGAATTGTAAATCGAAATATTTCCTACAAAGTTATATTTGAGTAACATGGACCAAAGGGTAAATGCCACTGCCGATAACAGTACCATATAGGCAAATAACAAACTGCCTTTCCATGTAATGACGCCAATCGCTCCTTGTTTTAAGAATCCTACGATTACAAGAAGAATGCCGCCAAATGTCATTTGGTAACCGGTCGTAACCATTGGGTCCTCCTGCTGCGTAATGATCTTGCTGATGATCGATCCAATTGCGAAAGAAAAGGAGGCCATGAGCATGAAACCTTCTTGATCCATCGCAAATCCTAACTTCTCCTCTCCCGTCACACTGATGATTACAATACCTAAAAATCCAAGCACACACCCGATGATCTTGCGTACATTCAATCGGTCTGCCTGAAAGAAGAAATGGCTTAAGATTACGATCATAAACGTACTAGTCGCATTGATGATCGAACCTTTCGATCCCGTCATCTTTCCTAATGCAAGATAGAAGAAATAATATTGCACGAATGTCTGTAAAAATCCTAATAACAGAATCCCCTTATAGTTCTTCCTCGTAAGGAATACGACTCTCCTTTGTATTACAAATGTTGCAAGCAACGTAACGATTCCAGCAAGGGAAAATCGAAAGCCCGCGAAGATAATCTTTGATCCGATGGCATCTGCTCCAATTTGAAATAGCTCATATCCGGATTTGATACTAGGAAACGCACTTCCCCATAACAAGGTACATACGACCGCAATCAGAAAGATATGTACGGGTTTCGTAAAAAATTGTTCCGCCTTTGTTTTGTTTGTATCCATAGTTCTCTGCTTCTCTCTTTTCTTTATAATGGATGTCTAAAATCCGAAACCTATTATACCCCACTTAACTAGCATTCGTAAACAAAGAAAAGACCACCATTTCTGGCGGTCTTCCACATTATTGGCGTTCCATTCGGAGGCCATCTACAATATTATCATTTCGTACCTTTTTCGAAGACCAGAACATAACAATTCCGATTACTCCAAATACAAGTACTACGACTAAGCCATAGATATACCATGGAAGGAAGTAGGATACAGTAAATCGTTCTCCCACATAAAGATATAATCCATAAGCGATCACAGAGCTGATTGGCAGTCCATATAGCATTGCCTTCACTCCATACCATAAGCTTTCAAAACGAATCATTTTTCGAAAGGACTTTGGTGTCATTCCTACGGAGCGTAACATTGCAAATTCTGTCCTTCTAAGTGCAATGCTTGTAGAAATCGTATTACACATATTTGCACAGCAGATTAAGGACATCAAAATAATGAATCCATATGCAAAGATTGAGACTGCATATAGGAGCTGACGAGTTTCTTTTTGATTTTTTGCAACATTATCTAGACAATAATCTTCCTTCTTGATCTTCTTCTCTCTTAAGATTGTCGTTAGCTCTTTTTCTACTACAGTTTCCTCTTTTGTAGAAATATAAATATTAGATGTACCGAATACTTCCTCATTGGTTTCTTTCATCATTGCATCGAAATTACGGTCTGGAAGCAACACAATGAGATTTTTGTCTACTGAATCTGGATATCTCTCAATTCCCATCGGACGTCCTACTGCAGTTGCTGCTACAGTAAATGAAAACATTCCTCGTTTCTCGTCCATGTTCTTATAACACTCAATTTTCTCGCCACCTTTGAATGAGAAGATTGGCATCTGTTTTACCGAATAGTTGCTTCTCGTCTCAAAGCGATTTAATACGACTGCTCCATTCTTTGTACCATATACTTGATCTACATCAATCTTTTCTTGTTTACAGTAAGTACGAAAACTCTCTTCATCTACACGGATGATGGTGACATATGGTTGATATGACGCATGGTCCACAATTCCGTTCTCTTTTAAAAAAGCTTGCATCTCTTTTGATAAATAAGAGGAAATCTGATCTCCTGGAATCTGCGCTCCTACCTCTCTTGTTGCACTTACTGCTGACACATTTTTACTTGCTTTAATCTTAGATATAATACGCTCTCGAATTACATTACTGTCCTCATTTTTCTGATCGTCTTTTTCAAATAACATTACACTGATATCATAATTATTCGTTGTCTTTGCCATGAAATACCCACTACTTATATATTGAAGGTAAGAAGATACGGAAAGAAATAAGACGATACTGATTACTAATGCAAAGATAATCGAGCGATATCTTCTACAGTTACGCTTGATATTCTTTAAGGCTAATTCTGCCTCTAATCCAAATACCTTTCTTGTAAGCTTAAGCGTACGTACTTTCTTTTCATTTTTTTCAAACGTTCTTGTTTGGCGGATTGCTTCCATTGCAGAAATCTTAGATGCCTTTCTTGCCGGAATATATGCTGAGATAAGAATCGTTATGATTGCTAACCCAATTACTACGACTATGCTTGGAGCAGAGATTACTAACGAAAGTTCTACCTTTTCTCCAGATTGGCTTCGTATCAAGGCATTTACGACTTTAAAGGCCCCCCCTAATCCTAATATCCCAGCTACTAGTCCGACTGGAATTCCTACGGCTCCATATACACCAGCCTCAAAAAATACGCTGTTTGCTTCTTTCAGAAATAGAAATCGCAAAGCTATTATAAATTAAGGATACC
>CALZJY010000123.1 GCA_945787925.1 uncultured Anaerosporobacter sp.
CTGCATTTGTCCTAATTGCAGGAATTGTGGGAGTACTTGCTTTTAAGAGTGCAGGGAAAGATAAGGCGGCAGATTTGAATGTACAACAAACAAATCAACCAGTAGCGACTGCAGAACCAACAAAAGTTCCAGTAGGGGAACCAACGCTAGAACCAACCCTAGTCCCTACAGAGACTCCAGAACCAACAGTTGAGCCGACAGAAACTCCAGTAGCTACAGAGACTCCAGCAGCCACAGAAACTCCGGAACCAACAAAGACTCCAGAGGCAACGGCAGCACCAACAGAGACTCCAGCAGTAGAAGAACAAAAGCCAGAAGTGGATTATAGCAAGCTTTCGGATACAGAGCTGAAGAAAGAGATTGTTAAAAACATTAAGACAAAATGTGGTAGATTAGCAAAGATGAAAAAAGTACAACGTACCGTGTATGTAGTATCTGTGTTTGAAAATGAAATCAAAGGCGGATTATACAGCTACCTTACAGGAAGCAATAATGTAACGGCACAATATTGTACGGAAGCGCTGTCGGAGGTTGGAGCGACACAAAGCGCAACAGAATTTGGAGATTTTACCGATTCTCAAAGAATCCAGCTTTCTAGTACAAAGGAATTAAATAAGTTACGTAAAGAAGAATATAACTTTGGAATGTTTGATGAAGAATATGCAGAAATTGCAAAAAGCGAAGATTTAAATCAATTACTTGTTTCTTATATCAAAAAGCATTTAGATGAATTAAAATAATAAAGACCTGGTGGAACTCTGAGTTGCTTGGAGTTTTACCAGATTTTTTGTTTATAAGAAAAAAACAGGTAGACAAAAAAGGAATAAAATGGTAAAATAGGAACATCGAAATAATAGTATATGCGCGAGTGGCTCAGTGGTGGAGCATCTGCTTCCCAAGCAGAGGGTCGCGGGTTCGAGTCCCGTCTCGCGCTTATAGAAAGCCAAAAGGATGGACAATCTATCTTTTTGGCTTTTTTTGTTGCAAGGAAAGGAAAAGAAAATGAAAAAGAAGATTTATGTAATCGGAGGATCGCCATGCGGTGGAAAGAGTACGGTTGCAAAGGAGATTGCAAAAGAATTCGGACTCAGGCATTTTGAAGCAGATGAATATTTTGAGGTTTGCGTAAGAAAGGCAGCTGCGGATGGAAAGAAGCAGGCAATCCGTCAGGCAACGATCTATGGAACGGAGAAATGGAGAAAGAATCCTGTCCTTCAAACACAGGAAGAACTAGCATTATATCGAGAGGTGTTTCCATACATGCTAGAGGAATTTGAAAAGATTGAAACGACCGTAATTGCAGAAGGGGTTGTATTTTTGCCAGAGTTAGTGCAAGAGGCGTTCGGAGAAGATATCCCCTATGTTTGCATGATTCCGAAACCAATGGTTCAAAGGGCGAGATATAAGGAGCGAACTTGGGTTTGGGAAGTAGTTAAGATATGCGAAAGTCCAAAGCAGGCATTTTGTCATTGGATGGAACGGGATGTGCTATTTGGACAATATGTAGGAAGAACGGCTTCCCAAAGGGGCATTCCTGTGTTTTATACAGATGATACGATCTCAATAAGGGAACAAAAACAAAAGATATTGGATATTTTGGGTGTCACAGAAGGGAAATTAAAAAAGTTATAAAATACCCGTTGACAATGTGTATATACTGTATATAATGATATATGAACAGTATGAACACTATAGACAGTATATACAGGTTGAAAAAGTAAAGCTGGAGGAATTCATATGAATGTATTAATCTCGAATCAATCAGAACTCCCGATTTATGCCCAGATTAGAGAGCAGATCAAGGAGCAAATCTTAAATGGTCAAATAAAAGAGGGAACGGTCCTGCCATCGATTCGAAAACTTGCAAAAGAAATAGGTGTCAGTGTAATTACTACCACAAGGGCATATAACGATTTAGAAGAAGAAGGCTATATTGCAACGATGCAAGGAAAAGGCAGTGTGGTACTATCGAAAGACAACACGTTTTTGAAAGAGCAGTATTTGATGCGGATTGAAGAAGGAATGCTTACGGCAATTGAGACTGCAAAACGAATCAAGCTAGATGAGGAAGAATTAGTAGATCTGTTACATCGATTATGGAAGGAGTAAGGAAATATGGAAATGATGTTAGAACTTCAAGGAGTTGGAAAACAATATAAGGAATTTGCGCTGCAAGACGTTACGGTATCCCTGCCAAAGGGATATATCATGGGATATATTGGAAGAAATGGTGCTGGAAAGACGACTACGATTAATCTGATTAATCGTATTTGCAATCCGAGTGAGGGTACGATCCGTGTCAATGGTATTACATATGAGGAAGATCCAATTCGATATAAAGAACAAATCGGGTTTATCGGTGATGAATCTTATTTTCCAAAGGAAATGAGAATCAAAGATATTCGAAGCATTCTAAAACATTCGTATCAATCATTTGATGAGAAGGAATTCAACCAAATGATCAAGAATTGGAAACTTCCTGAAAAGCAGAAGATAGAAAAGTTTTCTAGGGGGATGAAAGTAAAGCTTATGTTTGCTTGTACCCTATGCAGAGAAACGAAGTTATTAATCTTAGATGAGGCTACCAATGGACTAGATCCAGTCATGCGAGAAGAAGTATTAGAATTATTACAAGATTACATCGCAAGCGGAGAGCGAAGCATCCTATTCTCTACCCATATGCTAAATGACTTAGAGCAGATTGCGGATTATATTGTATTTATTGAAGACGGAAAAATTATCTTGAATGATACAAAAGATGATATCTTAGAATCCTATGTGAAAATCAAAGGAAAGAAAGAAGATCTAAGCCAAGTCTTAAGAGAGCGAATGATTGGAATATCTACCAAGGATTATGGATTCGAAGGCTTATTGTCTACTGAAAATGCGGACTTATTATCGAAGAAGTATGTGATTGAAAAACCAAATATCGATCAGATCATGGTGCATATGTTGCGAGAGAAAAAGGGAGGTCATGCATATGAAGGCATTTAATTATTTTAAAATTGATTGTATTCGCTGTCGCTATCAATTAATCATGGCATTCGTCATAGTGGTTGTCTTTTGTTTCATCTGTAATTCCGCACAACAGGGAATCGGATTTAGCTGTGGATATGGATTTTTCTTAGCGGTAATCTTCGCAGGACAGCCATTTAATCAGGAAGCAAAAAGCGAATCTGGATTTATCAATATGTTACCAGGAACGAGAAGGCAGCGTGTAATTGGACGATTTCTATATGCGCTGTTAGGGGTAGTGTTTGCAGTCGTTGTTGCATGTGCAGTGCTTGTATCGGTAGCAATTCGAGGAATGGAGATTCCAGAAAGCACAGGAGCAATCCTGATTGCAATGACAGGAGCCGCATTGTTTTTAGTGTCCATCCAAATGGTGATTATGTATTCTGCTGGAAAAGGAAAAAGCCAACAGTTAATGACGATCATCCAGGTCGTACCATCCTTGCTTCTGTTTTTCATAATTATGATGATTGGTACCTATGTGGAAGAACATAATGGATTTAATTATGCATGGATTTTGGAAAACAAGGCATGGTTAAGCAGTCTGGTATTAGCTATCGGGGTATTGGCACTTGGAATGGCATTTATAGTCGCGAATAGAATTGTGGAAAGAAGAGATTATGCATAATGATTGGAGAGAAGGAGGAACTATAAATGAGAGCATTGAATTATTATAGGATAGATTGTATCAGAGGGCGAGTGCCGCTAATCTTTGGAGCAATACTGGTACTATTTTTCTCGTTCATATTTAGTGTATTTACAGACGTTGGATTTGGATTTAGTTGCTGCTATGCATTTTTCGTAGCCATAGGATATGCTGGGCAGCCATTCAATTTGGAAGCTAGAAGTGAGTCAGGATTTCTTGATATGCTGCCAGCAACTAAAAAACAACGAGTAATCGGAAGATTCCTTTATGCAATCACAGGAGTGGTATTTGCAATCGTGGTTACATGTGCAGTAATTGGCGCTATGAATATAAGTGGGAAAGAAGTTCCAGACTACGCTTGGCCATTTATTTTAGCGATAACAGGGGTGACATTAGTAATTATTTCTATTGAAGTTCTTGTTTTGTATTCCGTAGGAAAAGGAAAAAGCCAACAACTGATTTCTTTGATTCAAATCGTACCATCCTTTGTGATGTTCCTCGGAGGGCAATTTGTGGCAGAACAGTTAGAAGAGCATGCAGGATTCGATATCGTATGGCTTGCGGAACATCAAATGATGGCAGCAAGCATACTAGTGGCAGTTGGAATTGTAGCGCTTGGGGTTGCATTTGTGTTTGCAAACCAGATTGTCCAGAGAAGAGATTACGCATAAATTTCTTAGTAAAAGGGAGTATCTTTTTAGATATTCTCTTTTTTTTACCCGAATTCGCCGGGTTGCCAAAAAAAGGGATTCTGTGATATAGTTAGTTGGGAAACACGATATCACGTGTAATTTACAAAAAAGAAGAAGGCAAAGAATATGTTAAAACAGATTTATCAGGAGTATAAGGACACGGTATTGCTAGGAATCGTTGCTGCAGTCATCGGAATCGGAGTCGCTCTGATCGACGTACTGTTTGGCAAGGTATTAAATAGTCTTAGCGAATTCAGGGAGGAACACTTGGCAATCTTGTTACCATTTTTTCCGATTGTCGGACTGTTGATTGTTTATATCTATTTAAATCTAGGAAAAGATTGTACGAAAGGCATGGGCTTGATCTTTTCAGCAGGCTTTAAAGAAAGAGAGAAGATTCCAAAGCGTTTGATTCCAATCGCGGTAGGTACGACATGGCTTACCCATTTATTTGGTGGAAGTTCTGGTCGAGAAGGCGTAGCGATTCAAATTGGAGGAACCTTTGGACATGCCGTAGGTCGAAGGTTACATATTAGCAATTGTTCAGAAATTTTATTGGTAGCAGGTATGGCAGCTGGATTTTCTGGCTTATTTCTAACACCGCTCGCGGCCATTTTTTTTGCATTAGAAGTATTCGTAGTCGGCTCGTTTGAGTATATTGCATTATTTCCGACGATCATTTCTGCATTTTTTGCATACTTTACGTCAAAAGCACTTGGACTTGGAAAATACGTGGTGCAATTACAAGAGCCGATAACGGCAGATTACGTAATCGTTGCAAAGCTGATTATGATTGGAATTGCATTTGGAATCGTAGGGGGAATTTTTGCGTATGCATTTAGCACGGTTCGTATCTTTTTAGGAGTATCCCTAAAGAATCCATATATACGCGTGGCAACCGTTGGCGCAATCGTAGCACTTGGAATTTTCGCATTCCACCAAGGAAGATATTCTGGTCTTGGCGGAAACATTATCAATGCATGTTTTCAAGGCGGAGATGTTTATTGGTATGACTTTTTATTAAAGGCAGCCTTTACGATTTTGACACTTAGTGCAGGATACCAAGGGGGAGAGGTAACTACGTTATTTACTATGGGGGCGAGCCTTGGCGTGTTTCTAGCACCCGTGTTTGGACTGCCAGTAGAGTTAGTTGCGGCATTAGGATATGCGGCGGTATTTGGAAGTGCTACAAATACGATTTTGGCACCGATCTTTATCGGGGTTGAAGTATTTGGATACGACTATTTACCATATTTCTTTTTGGTGTGCTCCATTGCTTATGTGTTTAATGCAAATAAATCAATTTACGCAATGCAAAGAAAGAATTATTTATTTCATTAAGGATGGAGGAGATATGTTGAAGAGTAGAAAAGTAAGAAAAGGAATGGCACTAATTTTAGGACTTGCAGTCTTGTTTGCGATGGCTGGTAAGGCAAAGGCGGCAAATAAGGTAGTAAGAGAAGGCATCAGTGTCTCGGGCTACACAAACAAGATGGCAGATGGGACTTGGCGGGACATTAATTGGAAAAAAGTAAAGGAACAAGGAAAGGAATTTGTCTTTATCCGTTGTGGATATCGCGGACCAAGCGATGATAAAATAGGCAGGGATTCGTATTTCGAAAAGAATTTAGAAGGAGCCTTAGAGGCAGGATTAGACGTCGGTGTTTATTTTGTATCTCAAGCAATCAATGAAAATGAGGCAAGGGCGGAAGCAAATTATACGATGCAACAAGTAAGAAATGTCCTAAAGAAAAAGTCCTCTTACGAATTAACGCTTCCAATTGTAGTCGACTTTGAAGATGAGTCAGGATATCCAAATTACCGTTTATCTAAGGCAAGACTATCAAGGCAAAAGCATGATGCTATCTGTAAAGCATTTGCGGATCAAATCGAAGCAAATGGATTTACTGCTGGATATTATACAAGCAAATCAAATCTAGAAACACATTTTACGGAAAAGGAGTTATCCTCTAGCTATCCGTTTTGGTATGCGAAATACGGCTCCTTAGATAAATCGAATGTAGAATTTCATCAATACAATGGAAATGCAGTAGTATCAGGCGCACCAAACAAA
>CALZJY010000124.1 GCA_945787925.1 uncultured Anaerosporobacter sp.
TTGAAGGCTCTTGTCCTTTGTCGTACTGACAATCGTTCCTTGTTGTAGTGTCATTTTACGAATGTTCATACGAAATTCTGCCTGATCCGAAATGGCTTCTGCAATGATATCTTTTGCACCAGCGATCGCTTCTTCCACGGTAGCAACCCCTTTTTCCTCTGATACATACGCTGCTGCCTCTTCTTCTAGGGAATGGGTAATTTTTTGCAACTGAAGAATCGTTGCTAATCCTTCTAACCCTTTTTCTTTCGCAATAATTGCTCTCGTTCTTCTCTTAGGACGATATGGACGGTATAAATCTTCTACCACTACCTGCGTCTTTGCTTCTAGAATCTGCTTGCGTAATTCCTCCGTAAGCTTTCCTTGCTCCTCTATGCTGGCGATTACTTGGGCTTTCTTATCTTCTAAATTTCTTAAGTACTGTAATCGTTCATATAATTTACGCAACACTTCATCATTTAACGAACCATGTTGCTCTTTTCGATATCTAGCGATAAACGGAATCGTATTTCCTTCATCGATTAACTTAACCGTCGCCTCTACCTGCCATAACTGTATACCTAGTTCTGTTGCCAATTGCTGTACTATGCTCATAATCCCATTACCTTCCTGTAATTACTTATCTTAGTATTCTACTATAGTTGCAAAATCCACGCAAGCGCTTGTTGTATTCTCTCTGAAATCCTTTATAATGATGTATGAAACTAGCAATATCCATATGAAAAGAGGTGTACTATGGCGAATTTCCCCGCCCCTTCAGATACACATGACAATCCAGTGTTCAAGGAATTGGTCTCTGTTCTTGGAAATGGTTTTATCCTTTCTTTGTTCACCATCGATTTTTTCTGTTTTGAATATCTGCTTCCCATCTTAGGCTCCTTTATCATGCTCTATGGATGTCATTTGGTAAAGGAACATAGCATTTATTTCAAACGCACATATATTTTTGCATGTATTCGTTCTCTGACGATGCTTGCAAACTTTATGATAGATTGGACAAGATTTCATGATAATATTACGATTACTTATCTTCAGATTGGGATTGCTGCTGTATTAATCATTGGCATCTTTTTTAATTTAAACCGAGCCTTTAAGGATATCTTCCGCAAGGCAAATGCACTAGGCAATTACAACAACCGCTTAAATCAGTATATCGTCCTCTATCTATGCACTATTTTTTCTACGTACTTAACCATTCACCTTGGCACACTGGGTGCCATGCTTTCTCTTTTCCTGTTAATACTAAATATCTGTTTCTTAATGCTTACTTTCTATCAGCTAGGCAACAGCCTTAGCAAGTTAGATTGTGATCTTGTTTTAACGTATTACAGTATTCCAGAAAAAAGAAGGCTCATCGGATTCCTTGCCACCTATATTGCCGCGCTTACTTTACTCGTAATCGTATCAAACAAGGCACTCTTCCTTCCTGTTCGTCCAAGTTCACAGCTCGGAAGTAACGAATCCCAGCAAGGAGAAATCGAAAAAAGACTATTAGATTTAGGCTTTGACAAAGAGGCACTGCATACCCTTCCAAAAGAAGAAATTGCATTATTAGCGAATGCCTCCTCCCTTTCCTCAGATACCTCCGTCAAGGAAATCAACAACGGAACATTAAGCGTGACGCTGTATCATATCTTCTGTAAGGAAGATTACCGAGTAATTGCTTACTACAAATGGCTGACTCCTCCAGACAGCAGATTATATGAGGTCATGGAAGTCCAGTTTAACAACTGGACTTCCATGACGGACATCACGTCTAAGACTTATGTAGAAAAAGAAGACCACTCCCTAGAACTCTCCAATCTCAACATCGGACAAAACAGCCACTCCTATCCTTATGTCCAACACAAACTTCCAAATACAGGAGATAAAATCAGTGGCTATCTTTCCTTTTCGTACAAGCCAAACAGCAAGACTATACCAAAGTTTACACTGTATGTATACTCACAGATTAGCGTGTTCAATCTTCCGTATGTTAGCATCATAGATTATATGAATGATTTTGAGAATTACAAAAATAGTATGATATTCGATCAAAATACGCTTACGTTTTCTTTCCCTTAAAACAAAAGCCTTCCACAGTTTATGCTATGGAAGGCTTTTTATTTATTAGTTATGAATGAATTTGTCGTGAACGGAATTCATTGCTTTATCTACATCATCATCGTTGATTAATACTGTAACACGGATTTCTGAAGTAGAGATCATTTTGATGTTTACTCCTACATCGTAAAGAGCTTCGAACATCTTTGCTGCAACGCCTGCATTGGACATCATTCCCGCACCAACGATTGAAACTTTTGCCACGTTTCTCTCTACGTTGATTTGTTGACATTTTAGGCTACCAGTTCTGTGTCTTTCTAATACAGTAACCGCTTCGTCTACAAGGTCTTCTGGAACTGTGAAGCTAATGTCTTTTGTACCATTTCTTCCAACGGATTGAAGAATGATATCAACATTAACATTGTGTCTAGCTAAATGATTGAATAACTTGAATGCTACTCCTGGTTGATCTTCTAACCCAATTACTGCAATTCTTGCTGTGTTTCTATCGCAAGCCACACCACTTACAAGCATTTTTTCCATTTCTACTTCCTCCTTAACAATTGTTCCCTCTGATGTGTTTAAACTACTACGAACTACTAATTGTACTCCATATTTCTTCGCCATCTCTACGGAACGATTGTGTAAGACCCCTGCTCCTAAAGTGGCTAACTCAAGCATCTCATCGTACGTGATTGCATCTAACTTTTTTGCATTCTTAACAATTCTTGGATCCGCAGTGTATACGCCATCTACGTCAGTGTAGATTTCGCATGCATCTGCATTAAGAACTGCTGCTAATGCTACCGCAGTTGTATCAGAACCACCACGGCCTAATGTTGTATAATCACCGAATTTGTTAATTCCCTGGAATCCTGTTACAATAACGATTTTACGGTTTTCTAATTCATGTTTGATTCTGTCTGCATCAATATGTTCTAATCTTGCATTTCCATATACGCTAGAAGTTTTCATTGGTACTTGGAATGCATTTAAAGAAACGCTAGGTACTCCTAATGAATGAAGTGCCATCGACATTAATGCAACGGATGTTTGTTCTCCTGTTGTAAGCAGCATATCAAGCTCACGTTTTGGAGGATTTGGATTGATTTCTCTTGCCTGTTCGATTAATACGTCAGTCATTTTTCCCATTGCGGATAAAACAACTACCACATCATTGCCCTTTTTATACTCTTCAATACATCTATTGGCAACATTAAAAATTCTTTCTTTATCGGCTACAGATGTTCCACCGAATTTCTTTACTATTAACATAGCTGCCTCCTACTAAAACTTTATTTTGCAAAGAGCTCTGTATACTAGACATAACGTTTCTCTTTCGTCTTGCAATCTGATACTTACTCTTTAAAACCCGATTATTTATTCTCTAACAAATAGTCAATTAACGTATATCCGTTTATTATTTCATTGCCAGACACTCTTGCTTCTTCCTCATTGTAATGATGAGCGAATGCTTTCTTATCCGTACTATCATATAACATATAAGGTACTGGATCCGACGTATGAGTGCGGCACGCAATTGGTGTTGGATGGTCTGGCAATACTAACATTCGATAATCCTCGCCGGATCGTTCCATCTCTTCCTTTACTACCTTGATTACTCTTTGGTCTAAATATTCAATGGACTGAATTTTTCTTTCCACACTGCCTTGGTGTCCCATTTCGTCAGGAGCTTCTACATGGATGTATGCGAAATCATATCCATCCTGTAATAATGCTTCTACAGCAGCCTTTGCTTTCCCTTCATAATTTGTATGAAGGGTACCATCTGCACCTTCCACTTCGATTACTTTCATCTGTGCTCCGACTGCAATTCCTTTTAATAGGTCAACTGCGGAAATCATTGCACCGCGTTTTCCATTCTTCTCTTCAAAAGAAGTAAGGCTTGGTCTTGTTCCAGCCCCCCAGAACCAAATGGAGTTCGCTTTATGAAGCCCTTTCTTTGCACGTTCGATATTAAGAGGATGATTATTTAAAATGTCAAAACTCTTTTTCATCATTTCTTTTAGTGCAGCCTCTTTTGGAAGGTAGTCTCCAATCACCTTACCTAGTATATCATGTGGAGGCGTTAAATCAACCACTTCTCCATGATCCCATATTGTCAAATGTCGGTAACTAGTTCCCACATAATACTTGTAACTCTCATTTTCTAGTTCTTTTCTTACTGCTTCTAGCAATACAGCCGCGTCCTCAGTAGAAATCTCACTAGAACTATGATCGATGATCGTCTTTTGTTCATAGTCTTCTTCTTCTGATACCGTTACGATATTACAACGCATTGCAATATCGGTATCTTTCATATCTACGCCAATGCTTAATGCTTCTAACGGAGAACGTCCTGTATAATACTTTTTTGGATTGTATCCAAGAACAGCTAGATTGGCAGTATCACTTCCAGGTTTCATTCCCTCTGGAATCGTATGTACTAATCCAATTTCTGATTCTTTTGCTAATTGATCCATAACAGGAGTCTTGGCATATTCTAATGGCGTCTTTCCGGAAAGTTGTTCGATTGGCTCATCTGCCATACCGTCTCCCAAAACAATCACATATTTCATACTCTACCTTCTTCCTATCATTTAAAAACGTTAAGACCAACAAGTGACATCCCATTGATCCTAACGTTTCTATTTCTTAATTAGAATGCAACACGAATTCTATTTCGCATGCTGCTTAATGCAACTGCCTTTTCTTTGAATTCTTTTTCCGTCATTAGTTTTGTAATAAACGCATATTCTCCTGCAACGTTTGCATTTACTTCTTCTACCTGGCCAAATGCTTCTGCTGCCGCTTCTTTTTCTACTTCGTCTACACGAACGAAGAAACGATGAGAAACCTCTTCAAAGTCTGCAAGTTCTAACTTATGGGTGCTCCAGTTTGTCATAATATTAGTGCCAATATGTTTTGCAGCATCTACGACGTCTGCAACTACTGCGCTGGCTGTTGGAAGCTTACCTGCTCCCTTTCCATAAAACATCGTATCACCTAATACATTTCCTTTTACATAAATACCGTTGAATACATCGTTTACGCTATATAAAGGATTTTCCCTACCGATCATTACAGGTGCAACAAATGCCGATACTTTTTCATCTTCACGCTTGCTAGATCCTACGATCTTAATCTTCGCATCTAACTCTTTTGCATAAAGCATATCTGTCTTTGTAATCTTTGTAATTCCTTCGGTATAGATATCTTCATAATCTACCTGTTTGCCAAATGCTAAAGAAGTAAGGATGGCAATCTTACGGCATGCATCGTATCCTTCTACATCCGCTTCTGGATTACGTTCTGCATATCCTTTGTCTTGTGCTTCTCTTAATACTTCTGCAAAATCAGCACCTTCAGTATCCATCTTTGATAATATATAGTTTGTGGTACCATTCAATATTCCTGTAATCTCTTCAATCTCATCTGCAGTAAGGGATTGGTTTAATGGACGGATGATTGGAATTCCTCCACCAACACTTGCCTCAAATAAGAAATTGATGCTTTTAGACTTTGCAAGTGCTAATAATTCTGCACCATGTTTCGCAACAAGTTCTTTGTTGGACGTACAAACGCTCTTTCCACGCTCTAACGCACCCTTTACGAATTCGTATGCTGGGTGTACGCCTCCCATAGTTTCTACGACGATTTGTACCTCTGGATCATCTAAGATTACATTGATATCATGTACTACCTTATCTTCTACAGGGGAACCTGGGAACTCTCTTTTATCTAATACATATTTCACATGAATTGGCTGACGCGCCTTCTTCGCAATACTCTCGCTGTTTGTGTCAAGAACTTCAACCACTCCTGATCCAACAGTTCCATATCCTAATACACTAATATTAATCATACTGTCACTCCCTAGCTAAGAATTTTAATGAATGAATGCCTGTCAAACGTTGAATTCCTTCTACTAATATTGAGAAATCACTGGCTGTCGGTAGAATTTCTACGCTTAACGTTATTAACGCAATCCCGTTGATTGGAATCGCCTGATTTATAGTCAAAATGTTGGCTCCAAAATCCGCAATGCGATTCAACACACAACTTAACAACCCTGGTTGATCTTGCATCTGAATCATAAATGTAATATTTTTTCCTTTTGTGTTTTCATGAAACGGAAAAATATCGTCTTTATATTTATAAAATGAACTACGGCTAATGCCAACGGCCTCAGTCGCCTCCTGAACAGTAAGGGCTTCGTCCGACTCTAATAATCTTTTTGCAGACACTACTTTCAGCAAAACTTCCGGTAATGCATTCTTCTTAATTATATAATACTTTTCATCTTCCATACATCCACCACCTTTGTATGTGCTGCAAATACACTTGTTTTTCCTAGAAAGATGTTAACACACATTT
>CALZJY010000125.1 GCA_945787925.1 uncultured Anaerosporobacter sp.
CGGGATACCGTTACTATAAGTTAGGACAGATGTCACAACTTCATCAAATCCGTGCATTAAGAAATATGGGGCTTAGGATTGACGAGATTAAGAAAATTCTAGATGGTACACCAGAAAAACAGCTTCTGATGAGAAAACGAAAACAAATCCTATTGGAACTTGCGTCGCTTACAAAGAAGTTAGCTCAGATTGATCAGGCAATCGAGGAAGAGTATTCCCCAACCTCTTCCCATGTATTACTGAAGCAGATTCCAGAAGTCGTAGTTGCAACGATGCGAAGAAGAATCAAAGGATATGAGTCATTATTTGATATGATGCCAGAGATGGGAGCAGAGATGGAGCGGTTAGGGTGTGTTTGTGCCATGCCAGAATACTGTTTTACCTTATATCCAGAAAATGAATACAAAGAGGAGGATATCTTAATTGAAGCGTGTGAAGCAGTAAAGGAAGCAAAGGAGGATTCGGAGAAAATCAAGTTTAAGACTTATCCGGCCATTCCAATGGCAGCCTGTATCTTTCATAAAGGAAGTTATAATACCTTACCACAATCCTATGAAAAGGTATTGCATTATATTGAAGAGAATAATCTAACCATCAGTGATAGCATTCGGGAAAATTATATCGATGGAATATGGAATAAGGACAGCGAAGAGGAATGGCTGACAGAAATTCAAGTTCCAGTGGAAAAGAAGGAGAGTAGATATGAGTAATAAAGATGCAATTATCATAAAGGGACTTTCTCAAAATAACTTAAAACATGTATCCCTAGCCATTCCGAAAGGGAAAATTGTTGTATTTACCGGGGTGTCTGGCTCTGGAAAGTCAAGCATCGTATTTGATACGATTGCAGCAGAAAGTCAGAGACAAATGAACGAGACGTATAGTGCCTTTGTCCGTGGACGTCTTCCGAAATATGAAAAACCTAAGGTAGAGTATATCGATCATTTGACGGCATCGGTAATCGTGGATCAGTCTAGATTAGGAGGGAATGCGCGCTCTACCGTAGGTACGATTAGTGATATGTATTCTACATTGCGCGTGTTATATTCTAGGATTGGAACACCTTATGTAGGAACTGCATCCTATTTTTCCTTTAATGATCCAAATGGTATGTGCCCCGAATGTTCGGGAATTGGAAAGGTTCTTGATCTTAATATGGAGGAGACATTTGATGAGGAAAAGTCTTGGAATACAGGAATGGTAAACCTTCCAGCGTATCATGTAGGAAATTGGTATTGGAAACAGTATGTAGAGAGTGGACTATTTGATTTAAATAAGAAGCTAAAGGATTATTCAGAAGAAGAACGAAATCTCTTGTTTTATGGTGCTTATACTCCAGATGGAGAACGAGTACATAAGAGAATCGAAGGAATAAAAAATCAGATGAAACGTACCTTGTTGAATCGGGATGTAACCGCATTAAAGGAAGTCTCAGCCAAACGGATGGAACAGTTGCTCGTAGAAAGAGAATGTCCATGTTGTCATGGAAAGCGTCTAAATGAACGGGCACTTAGTTGTAAGATTCAAGGCTGGAGCATTTATGACTTATGCGAATTAGAGTTTACTAAGTTACGGGAAGTACTATCTTCCATTACAGATGAACGTGCGAAGACTATGGTTTCCCTCTTAATACAGTCATTAGACCGAATGATTGCGATAGGACTTCCTTACCTTAGTCTGAATCGGGAGTCCAAGACCTTATCTGGTGGAGAGGCGCAGCGTTTGAAATTAGTCCGCTATATGGGAAGTTCATTAACAGGAATGACCTATATCTTCGATGAGCCGAGTACAGGAATGCATCCAAGAGACGTTCATCGTATGACAAAACTGCTGCAAAGTCTTAGAGATAAGGGAAATACCGTTCTTGTAGTAGAACATGATAAGGATATTATCAGTATCGCAGATGAAGTAATTGACGTTGGGCCGCTAGCAGGTGTAAATGGAGGAAAAATCTTATTCCAAGGAAGCTATGAAGACTTGTTATTATCAGGTACTTTAACAGGAGATGCATTAAAAGAAATCGTTCCCATCAATCAAAATCCAAGAAGACCGAACGAGTTTCTTCCTATTATAAATGCTTCAACTCATAACCTAAAGAATGTTTCTGTCTCCGTTCCGCTTCATGTATTGACTGCGGTCACAGGGGTTGCCGGCTCTGGAAAGAGCTCGCTGATCCGGGATGTCTTTGCAAAGCAGTATAAGGACCAAGTAGTCCTAGTGGATCAATCTGCAATTACGGCTACAGGGCGCTCGACGCCTGCAACATTTTTAGGAATCTTTGATGAGATCAGAAAACTAATGGCAAAAGAGACGGGATTAGAAGCCGCCATGTTCTCCTTTAATAGCAAGGGAAAATGTCCGGTATGCAAAGGGAAAGGTGTCATTGTTACAGAATTAGTATTTATGGATCCAGTGACTACGATATGTGAGGCATGCGAAGGAAAACGCTATAGCAGTGATGTGCTTGAATGTACCTATAAGGGAAAGAATATTGTAGAGATTTTAGAGTTATCTGCAATGGAGGCACTTTCATTCTTTGCGGGAAACCAAAAGATTAGGAAGCAACTGAACGCCATGGTTGAAGTAGGCTTATCATATCTCTCCTTAGGACAACCGTTATCCACATTATCAGGAGGGGAACGACAGAGATTAAAGCTTGCCAAGTATATCGATAAGAAGGGAAATATCTATGTATTGGATGAACCGACGACAGGACTTCATGCATCGGATATCAAGAGTATCATGAAGCTGTTCCAGCGAATTATTGAGAAAGGGAATACCGTCATTGTAATTGAGCATAACCAAGATGTGATTAAACAGGCGGATTATATTATCGATATTGGACCAGATGGAGGTAGCAATGGAGGCGAAGTCGTATTTGAGGGGACACCAGAGGAAATGATTAAACATTCTGAGACAATTACCGCGAGATATCTTAGAAAGTCATTAACGCAATAGAATTGACAGAGTATCAAAAAGAACCACAATAGGCAAACTAGCGTGGCTCTTTTTGATTGCATAAATTGCTGAATGCAGTTGGCAGAAACTGTTAAATTCTATAGAAAATATACAAAAAATACGGTATAATAATAGCATAAAAGGGGAGATTCCAATGAGAAAACTAAGAGAAGGACATGGATTGGAACATATGTTAATTGGTTTCTTAATCCTGCTTCTATTCATTACTATAGCAAGCATGCTTTTCTTCCATAGTCTAATGCTAGATACCAACAATACCGGTGATATTACCCAGTTAAAAGAGAAAAAGCATTATGTATTTATATCGGGAGAATATTCGAATCCAACGATTGATGATCTTTACGATTCCATCAAAGAAAACGTGGAGAAGAATGGGGCATTGATTGAGTATTTTGGAAAAAAGTTAGCGGTTGAGTATTCCATTTCTGAATTAATTGAATTGGCGACCCATGCAAAAGTCGATGGAATGTTTATCGTAGGGGAAGATAATTCCAAGGTGGCATCTGCCATTAATCAGGCATTGGCGGAACACATACCAGTAATCACCGTGTATAAGGATTGTTCCATTAGCAAGCGTTCGTGCTTTGTTGGCATTAATGGCTACGCATTAGGAGAATCCTTTGCAAGAAAGTTAGAGTCTTATCATGGGGATAAGGAGAAAAACGTGTACATAATTATGAATTCCGTACAAGACAAGGCAGTGATGAAAGGAATTCGAGTTTATCTGAATCAGAAAAAGGAACAGGAAAAGTTTCATTTAAAAGAGATTCAGATTGAGAGCCAGGAAAAATTCACTTCAGAAGAGATGATTCGTGAGCTTGTATTATCTAAAGAGGAAAAAGCGGATGTGTTGCTTTGCCTAACTAGTGTAGATACAAGCAGTGCATATCAAATCTTAGTCGATTACAATAAGGTAGGAAAAATCAATGTTTTAGGATATGGGACGTCAGAGCCAATTCTAGAAGGCATTCAAAAAGGAATCATTACAGCAACTGTTGCCATTGATATTAAAGAAATGGGAGCATTAAGTGTAAAGGCAATGCTAGAACATGAGCAAAACTCCAATGCTAGGACGACTATTTCGTTACCAGTGGAATTTGTTGACCAAGGCATGCTTTCGGAATATAGGAAACGAAAAGGAGGTCTAAAGTAATATGAGGTATAAGTCGTTAACTCCACAAATCTCCATTCGGTTTAAATTCGTGCTAGTCGTTTTCCTTACATCCTGTATTATGATTGCTATGAATGCAGTCCTATTCTATAACATTAATAAAAGCGTGAAAAAGGTAGATGAGGTCTACCAAAGCAATGTGAGGTTAAATATGTTTGAAACAGCACTCAACAATGTGCAGACCGTATTGCTAGAGTATTTAGAAACGAAGAGTTCAGAGTCCATCGACTATTATTACCGTAATGTTCAAAAGGTAGAGAGATATCTGCGCGATCCCCAATGGTACAGTGCAGATTCGGACAGCATTATGTTTGAAAAAGATATTTCTAACTTGACAAGGCATTATATCAATTTGACAGCACAGGCGGTACAGTCAAAACGTGGACGAAATATTGAAAAGTATCGGAAACAGTATGACCAGGCAAAGCAGGAGCTTCATCATATCAATACATTTATCTATACGTTGAATACGGAGAGATTCCAAGCCAATTCGAATAGTTATAATTCTTTGATTAGGATGCTTCATTATTTAGAAGTCGTTTGTATGATTACACTAGTATGTGTGACGATTGCGGACTTATTATTGATCTATTTATTGACGAAACGAATCACGACTCCATTAATCCAGCTTGCAGCCACTGCAAATGAAATTGGGCATGAGAATTTGGAAGTACCCATCCTTCCAGTAAAAAGTATGGACGAAGTTGGGGTTGTAACGAATGCCTTTAATCAGATGACCAAACGGCTGAGGCAATATATCAAGCAGATGAAAGAGGCAGCAGAGAAAGAAAGCGAGCATAAGCAAAAGGAATTGTTAATGAAAAATCATTTAAAGGATGTGCAGTTAAAATACCTGCAGGCACAGATTAATCCTCATTTTCTATTTAATACACTAAATGCAGGCGTACAGCTTTCAATGATGGAGGATGCAGAGCAGACAGGAACGTTCCTTGAGCATATGGCCGACTTCTTTCGCTATAACTTAAAGACGATTAATACCGATACGACCATTGAGGAAGAAGTGAAGCAAATTAACCACTATTTATATATCTTAAACGTTCGATTTTCAGGGGATATTCACTATGAATCCGAAATAGACGAGACCTATCTTTCCTTTCGAGTGCCAAGTATGATCTTGCAGCCGATTATTGAAAATGCCGTAAATCATGGAATTCGCAATATGGAGGGGAATGGAAAGATTGTTCTTCGGATTTATCGTCAAGAGATGTTTGTATGCATCAGTGTGAAAGACAATGGGTGTGGAATGCAGCAGGAACAGATTAAGAGAGTGCTTTGCATGGAAGAACCATTGAAAGAGTCGAGTGATTCCAATGGAATCGGAATGAACAATGTACTGAAACGCTTACAAATCTATTATCAGAATCAAAATATGGTAGAAATTAAGAGTGACGGGCACAATATGGGAACAGAAATCCTATTGTCCCTGCCGATCGTACAATAAAGGGAGGAACTCCGATGTATAAAGTCATGTTAGCAGACGATGAGGGAATCGTGATTGAATCTCTACGGTATATGATTGATAAGAATTTCAAAGGACAATGTGAAGTCAAGCATGCAAAGACAGGACGGGCAGTGATCGAGCTTGCAGAATCCTTTCGTCCAGATTTGGCATTTATGGATATCCAAATGCCAGGAATCAATGGAATTGAGGCGATAAAGGAAATCAAAAAGACCAGCCCGGCTACAATCTTCGTGATTTTATCCGCATATGACAAGTTTGATTATGCCAAAGAAGCGATTAATCTTGGGGTATTGGAATATCTACAAAAGCCAACGAATCAAAAGGTGATCGTCTCAGTGATTCAAAAGGCATTCGATACGATTGACAATCAAAGGGAACATCGAAGAGACTCTTTACGAATCAAGGAGAAGTTAGAGATTGTCGTACCAATGATGGAATCAGGTTTTGTATCGGAAATTCTGCTGCAAGGAAAGCTCTCTACGAGTACCAATCAATATAAAGAGTTACTTGGAATCTATCAGCAATATGGGACGATGCTGATTCTGGAATATGGGGACGATTTGCAGCAGGGAGAGCTTACAAACCCCGTAGGGGCAAGCGTTCGGTTCCAATCGTCCTATAC
>CALZJY010000126.1 GCA_945787925.1 uncultured Anaerosporobacter sp.
GCTCCTCTTTTTACTATAAACGTACTACTTTTACGAAAGTTTGTACGTCTTCTGCTAGGTCAGCGCTGATTACAAGCTTGCCACCTAGGTTTGTTTTCATTTTCCCGATATTTGTATCATCTAAAAACACTTTATACTCTTTTTCTGCTTCTAGCTCTAACGTGATTTGAGTCGAAGTAGTTCCCTCAACCTTAAATGCTAAATCCCTTTCTTCTAAGTCTAAATCAAAAACAGAGGTTCCTGGTACTGATTCATATACGATCATACCATTTCTTTCTAACTTAGTAATTTCTTTAAACGTCTTTACTTTATATAAATCTCCGTTATGCTCGAAATCAGATACTTTCGATTTTGTATCTAATGCATAATTGCCGAAGCTAATATTTCCATTCTCTTCGTTACGAATCAATTCTTTTACTACAGCCATATTCTTATCCTCCTAATTTATCCTTTCCCTTTTAGGTGTTTTTCATCTAAGATTGATGTTCGTCCCAAAAATAGTATCGTATGATTACTTTTTGGGCTCACATGATCTTACTAGTATTATAGTATAAACGCCGCTATATTACTAGTAAAATCTGCTTGCCAACCGTGAATTTTACATAAACTTTTATTGTCTAAAATTGTCACTTGGAATGGCTGCGCTACTGCACTGGTACAAACTTGATTTGTTCGTCTTCCATTACTACACGGACATCGTCTCCCGCGTGAATTTTGCCTGCTAAGATTTCTTCTGCGAGAGGATCTTCCACCTTTGTCTGTAACGTTCTACGTAATGGTCTAGCACCATAGTTCAATTCTTTGTTCTGCTCTACGATATACTCTTTCACTGCATCCTCGAAGTCAAGCATAATCTGCATTTGTGATTTGATTCTCGTGTTAATTTCTTTCAACATGATGTCTACGATCTGTTTTAATTCTGGTTTGCCAAGGGCATGGAATACGATGATTTCATCGATACGATTGATAAACTCTGGTTTGAACAATCGCTTTACTTCTTCCATTACGCCTTCTTTCATATGCTCGTAATTTGCTTTTGCATTGTTGTCAGAAGAGAATCCTAACAATTTTGGTGCCACGATTCTGCTTGCACCTGCATTGGACGTCATGATGATTACAGTATTCTTAAAGCTTACCTTTCTTCCTTGGGCATCTGTAATATGTCCATCATCTAATACTTGTAATAAGATATTGAATACGTCTGGATGCGCCTTTTCGATTTCATCAAACAAGATCACACTGTAAGGATTTTGACGAACTTTTTCACTTAACTGTCCACCTTCTTCATATCCTACATATCCTGGAGGAGAACCAATGATCTTAGATACACTGTGTTTCTCCATGTACTCGGACATGTCCACACGAATCATAGAATTTTCCGTGCCAAACATCGCCTCGCTAAGCGCCTTACTAAGTTCGGTCTTACCAACACCAGTCGGTCCAAGGAATAAGAAGGAACCAATTGGACGTTTCGGATCTTTTAATCCTACACGACCTCTTCGGATTGCCTTGCTTACTGCTACCACAGCTTCTTGCTGACCAATGACACGTTCATGAAGCATTTCCTCTAGCTTCATCAAACGCTTGCTTTCTTCTTCCTCTAATTTTTGTACTGGAATCTTCGTCCAGCTAGAGATAATTTCCGCCACTTGGCTTTCCCCTACCACAAGTTCGGTCTCGCTGCGTCTCTTTTCTTCCTGTTCCTTTAGGGCTTCTAATTCTAAGGCATTCTCTAATTGCTGTTTCTTGATTTCTCCAGCCTTTTCATATGCCTCTCTCTTGATTGCCGCTTCCTTATCCTCTTCTAACTGCTGATTTAACTGTTCTAATTCTTTGATTCTTGGAAGCGTGATATACGTGCTTAATCTTACCTTGCTAGAGGCCTCATCGATAATGTCGATTGCCTTATCTGGAAGGTAGCGGTCATTTACATAACGGCTTGATAACTTTACTGCTGCCTCTAATGCTTCATCGGTAATGCGCACTTTATGATGATTCTCATATGCTTCACGAAGCCCTTTCAAGATCAATACCGTTTCTTCCTCCGTTGGCTCTTCTACGACCACTGGTTGGAAACGTCTTTCTAAGGCAGAATCCTTTTCGATATGCTTGCGATATTCTTCTCTTGTCGTTGCACCGATTAATTGGATTTCCCCTCTTGCTAAGGATGGTTTCAAGATATTCGATGCATCAATTGCGCCTTCTGCACCACCTGCCCCAATGATCGTATGGATTTCATCAATGAATAATAGAATGTTTCCATCACTCATTACTTCTTGAATTACTTTCTTGATACGTTCCTCAAACTCACCACGATATTTGCTTCCTGCTACGATTCCAGAAAGGTCTAATGTTACAAGACGTTTGTCTTTGATCGTTTCCGGAACATCTCCATCTACGATTCGCTTTGCAAGACTTTCTGCAATTGCAGTCTTACCTACCCCTGGCTCACCAATCAGACATGGATTGTTCTTCGTCCTCCGACTTAAGATTTGGATCACGCGTTGGATTTCCTCTTCTCTTCCGATGACCGGATCTAACTTTCCATCCCTCGCATATTGCGTCAAGTCCCTGCTGTATTGATCAAGCGTAGCAGTAGAACTTTTTTGTTTGGATTTATTTTTATTTGCCATATACTCCGACTTTGCCACATTAGGATCGTGTCCGATTGCAGTAAGCACATCAATGTATACCTTCTGAACGTTCACTCCCAATGTATTCAATAAACGTACTGCGATACAGTCTGTTTCTTTCATTAATGACAATAAGATATGTTCGGTTCCGACTTTGGCACTCTTTAATCTAGATGCCTCTTTCTCACTCGCTTGAAGAATCCTCTTCGCTCTTGGAGTGAAATTATCCGTCTCTAACATTTCTAGATTGTTGTTTGGAGCAATTAATTGGTTTACAAGGTCGACAATCTTTTCTTCCTCTACCCCATGCTCCTCTAATACTCTAGATGCTACTCCAGCTGCACTGACTAATCCGATTAAAAGATGCTCAGTTCCGATATAATTATGTGACAACCGATAGGCGGCATCTGTTGCCATTGCGATCGCCTTTCGGGCATCCTCTGTAAATCTCTCTTGCATGATTCTTCCTCCTATAACTTACTTTTCTCGCTAACTGCTCTTTTACCTTGTTAATTTATTACTTCTGAAAGATTGGCCCCCAAATATTGTGCACGAAGCTTATCTCTTACCTTGCTTCCCACATACTTTCCACTCCTGCACTGTAAGGAATACGGCTGTACCTCCATAATCATCTTATAGATATTCAATGGTTTCTCGAATTGGATGATTCCTACATCTGCTCCAAACTTAATCTGTGACAGCAATGTCATGGCATCCTTGGAATTCATTTGCTTTGCATATTTCAAGACACCATAGGAACGAAATACTTGATCCTCGATTTCATCATAATTGTTGGCAAGCAGGTATTCTCTTCGCTTTCTTTCCTGCGCCGCTACCTGCTCCATGATGCCTCGTAAATTCTCTAGCAACTCTGGTTCTGTGCTTCCTAGTGTCTTCTCGTTATACAGTTCGTAAATATGTCCGACTCCCTCTGCACCATCCCCATAGACTGCTTTTAATCCGACACCATATTTCATGACTTCCTCGGATAATCGGTTGATCTTATTTGCACCTCCAAGAGCCGGAAGGAACATCAGGTAAGAGGCCCTGAGTCCAGTTCCTACATTGCTAGGACTCGAGGTGAGGTACCCATATTTCTCACTAAATGCCATTTCTAACGACTCGCTTGCATAATCATCAACTTCATTGGCCTTTTCATATGCCTTCTGCATATTCGCACCACCAGCCAATGCCTGTATCTTCAAATGATCCTCCTCATTGATTAGAATCGAGGTTGATTCATCCTCAGACATCACAAGGCCGCTACACTGCTTTTTCACTGCAATCTCTTTGCTTAGGATTTGTCGTTCCACCATAGCAAACTTCTCAATCTCGCTAAGTTCTCCTAGGTTACATTCGATATATCCAAACTCTTCATCCGCATAGGTTTCAAATTCCTTTAGTACTTCTTCTACCATATGGATGGCATCGGAATCTGAGATCTTCTTCGAAAATGGGTACTTCTCGAGATTTCTCGAAAGACGGACACCACTAGCAATCACGATGTCCTCATTCCCTCCTAAGGCCTCAAACCATTTATACATTCTGAGACTCCTCCTTTGCTTTTAGGGCGCGGATCTGATCCCTCAGCGCCGCAGCAGTTTCAAATTCCTCTTTTTCAATAGCATCCTGCAGTCGTATGGAAAGTCTGTCAACTTCAGATAGATCCTTTATAATTCTATCAGTCTGACTCACAAAGCCTTTTGGGCGTTTGCCAACATGACTTGTTGCACCATGAATTTGTCTGAAGCTTTTTTCTAATTGTTTTCCAAAGCTTGAGTAACAGTTCGCGCACCCAAACTTGCCCCCTTGTAGAAACGCATCATATGTCATACCACAACGTTCACATTGAATCACGGCTTCTCTCCCTTCCTTCTTTACTGGCTGACTGCTTTTATAATAGCTGCCTAAAATACTGGACAGCAGCCCTTCAAGCAAAGCATTGTCACTGCCATCCTCTGCTTCATATACAAAATCCGCATATTCTAACGCACATTTTTCACACAAATGTTTCTCATATTTCTTGCCATCCACTATTTCTGTATAATAGATCGTCGCTTGGCGTTTCTTACATTTTTCACAGAGCATAGGAATACCCTCCTTACGGAATTTACCTATTCATACCCATAACCATTGTAAATCTCTTCAATAAGACCATGTACCTGGTCTCTGCCAACTCCTCTACAAATTGCTTTGGCAAGAAGTACTTTTAACTCATCTGCTAACTCTTGCTTTGCTTTGTATTGGTCTGCCTCTATTGCAATCACGGCACCTTTTCTGCGATCCAGCTTAAGATATCCTTCTTGTCGTAAAATGCTGTAAGCCTTGTTTACGGTATGCATATTAATTCCTATATCCTCTGCAAGATCACGCACAGAAGGAAGATTCTCTCCTTCACTGATGTCCGAATTCGCTATTCCAATTATAATCTGATTATATAATTGCATGTATAATGCTTCATCACTATTAAAATCAATACGCACTATCACAAAAAATCGCCTCCGTTTATTATATTTGTTATACATAAAATATAACAAATCTTTTTCTTAACTTCAAGAAATTATTATGCCCAAACGATCTCCTATTTTATATTGTATGTATTCTGAAACAAAAGTTACCATTTTATACACAATAAAGTATCTTTCCCAGTTTGTCCACCTCTGACGATTTGCTTCTACCTTTATTATACTCTTGTATGTCCATGATTCGCAACGAGAATAAACAAAGTGTGCATCCTATTCCCTTCTTCTTAGGGCATTTTTTATTGCATAGGGGATTGCAGTGCAATTTCCTATGCAACGAGAAGAAAAAAGCTCTGGCAGAAAGTCCTCTGCCAAAGCTCTTCTTTTATTTCGTACGAGTAATCGTTGTCGTATACGTCCTCGTATCTCCGTTCTCCGCTTTTACTTTTGTCGTAATCACGGTTGTTCCTATTTCAAAACTGTATGGCGTTCCTGCCTTAAGTGTTGTTGTCTTACTACCAAATTTCGCAGTCATAGTCATTGTTGCCTTTGTACTCGCAGTACGGGCCGCGATATACACCGGATCCGCTCCATTGATCGTAAATGACTGAGCCGTATTCTTTGGATAGAACTTATTTGCCCCTGTGGTTGTCGGACTTACGATTACCGCGTTCGTTTTTGCATTGGTAATTGTAAATTGGGACAGATAATGGTTAAAGTTCTTTTTATAGTAGTCCCCTAAATAATCAGGGTATACGCTCGTCTTCGTAGGAAGTCCGTTATAAACTGGAATCTTAAAGACTAGTGGCAAGTTTAAGTTTCCAATGGACTTATAACCAGAATGTTGTTTTCTTCCCTCGCTAGATGGCGCTTGTACATTCGTCATATACTGATGGGAATGGGTACTGTATTTTGATACGTTGAATTTTTGTAAATATAGCGTATCTTGTCCTTGGGCGATATAACCATCTCCAATGAACTTCGCCCCGCCCATGATTGCCTTATATGGATTATTCCAAGGAATGAACATTTTTTGATTCTTTGTCGCACTAGAAGATCCTGTCTTCGCATACTGAAGGCCTTTTTTGATTGCTCCGCCAGATGCAGAATCGCTTGCTCCGATATTGAAGAAGTTATAGTATCCTTCATAT
>CALZJY010000127.1 GCA_945787925.1 uncultured Anaerosporobacter sp.
GGCAGAATACATCCACCACTGCTAAGACACCCACCAGACAGCCGATTAACGTTCTCATAATCGTAGCCTTTAGTTGCCCAAACTTACTCTCCATATGTGGAAAGATAATCTTTCCAAGCAACACGTTTCCTTTCATATAATCAAAGACTGCGTCCTGCTGCCCAATTGCCCGATATAGGTTGGTCATATAGTTCTCATCATCCAATTCGATGATCGTGCAGTGGTAGTTCCTCATTAACTCATTCTTGCTTACTCCTGCATCTAATTGCTTTACGACTTCTTGGTATTTCTCATTAAAGGCTACCATGTTTTCCGTCGTTAGCTCGCATCCTGAAATCATTCGAATGCATAGGAGTAATATACAGAATAGCATTCCATTGACTCCGATTAAAAAATAGCGCATCCTCATAGCTCCATCATATACCCCGTTCCCCAAATGGTTTTAATGTACTTTGGCTGTTTGGGATCTTTCTCTATTTTTTCTCGAATCTTACGAATATGTACGTTTAGTGTTCCATCACTAAAGAACTCATCCCCCCATACTTGCTGAAACAGCTCTGCCTTGGGGATAACCTTATTTTTATTCTTATATAAATAATATAATAGGCGAAATTCCTTTGTCTTTAACCTTACTTCTTCGCCATCCACATATACTTTCATGGCATCGGAATCTAGGAAAAGTCCTGTTTGCTTCACCTTGCTTCCGTTTTGTGCCTGGTCTATCCTCTTTAAGATGACCTTCACTTTTGCCAGTAACACGCTTAGAGAATATGGTTTCTTAATATAATCGTCTCCTCCGATATTTAAAGCGATTAGCACATCATCATCGCTCTGCCTTGCACTGATAAATAAGATAGGCATCTCATGTTCTTTTCGAATTGTCTTACATAGAGTGAAACCGCTTTCCTCCTGTAGGTTGATATCTAAAAGTAGCAATTTGAATTCATTCTGTTCTAGCTGCTCTAGACACTCCTTTGCAGTGCCTACGTGCTTTGCAGTCACTCCGAACATCTCAAAATACTCACAGGTCGCCTCTCCTAATTCTTGCTCATCATCTACAATTAGACAATCATAGTTCATTCCATTGTCCTCCTTAAATCAGAATCATTTCTTATACTTCTTCTCATCTATCCCTAGTATACCGAAGTATCTTTTTTGCTTCAACTGTTGGGATTGGTCCCCCTGCTTCTGACCCCAACAGCAAACAATTGGATTGCAGCGCAATTTCCTATGCAAAAAAGAAGCTAGCATTTTGCGTGCTAGCTTCTTTCCTTATATTGAAAATTAGTGTTTGAAATGTCTCATTCCTGTGAATACCATTGCGATTCCATATTCGTTACATTTCTTGATGGAATCTTCGTCACGGATAGATCCGCCTGGTTGGATGATTGCAGTAATGCCAGCTTCGTGAGCTGCCACTACCGTATCATCGAATGGGAAGTATGCATCCGATGCAAGTACTGCACCTTTTGTTGCATCTTCGCTAATTAATTCTTTTGCATGTTCAAAACATTGTTTTGCAGCCCATACACGGTTTACTTGACCAGGTCCGATACCAACTGTTTGGTTATCTTTTGCAACTGCGATACCGTTAGATTTTACAAACTTAACGACTTTCCAAGCGAACTCTAAATCTTTCATTTCTTGTTCTGTTGGCGCACGGTCCGTTACTACAGTTAAGCCTTCTTCACTGATTAGCTTGCTGTCGATTGTTTGTACGATCACACCGCCGTTTACTTTCTTGATATCTAATGCATTTTCATCTTGAGGTACTTCGATTTCTGGAAGTTCAAGTACACGAAGGTTTTTCTTCTTGCAAAGGATATCTAATGCTTCTTGGTCATAAGAAGGTGCTACGATTACCTCTAAGAAGATCTTCGCCATTTCTTCTGCTAATTCTTTTGTCACCTTACGGTTTACTACTACGATTCCGCCGTAGATGGACATCTTATCTGCGTTGAATGCCTTTATGTAAGCTTCAACAATATTTTCATTGCTTGCTACACCACAAGGATTTCCATGCTTACATGCAACTACTGTTGGTTCTGTAAACTCTTTTAATAATTCTAATGCACCATTTGTATCATTGATGTTATTGAACGATAATTCTTTTCCGTTGTGTTGTTTTGCATCTGTTAAAGAACCATGTTTCTTACCAATTTCACGGTAGAATGCAGCTTTTTGGTGTGGGTTTTCACCGTAACGCATATCTTCTACTTTTTCAAATGTAAGAGTTAATGTTTCTGGAAGCTCATGATCGTTTCTTTCTTTCTTTAAGTAATCTGCGATCATTGTATCGTAGTTGGAAGTATGCATGAATACTTTCTGCATTAAGTAGAATTTTGTATCAAGGCTTACTTCTTTATTTTCTTTTAATTCAGCAAGTACTTTTTCATAATCTCTAGGATCTGTTACTACTGCAACATCTTGATAATTCTTTGCTGCGCTTCGAAGCATTGTAGGTCCACCGATATCGATATTTTCTACTGCTTCTGCTCTTGTTACGCCGTCTTTTAAGATGGTTTCTTTGAAAGGATAAAGGTTAACAACCACCATATCAATTGTTTCTATGTTTAAGTCTGCAAGTTGTTGCATATGTTCTGGTTTGTTTCTCATTGCAAGTAATCCCGCATGTACTACTGGATGAAGTGTCTTTACACGGCCATCTAAACATTCTGGAAATCCTGTTAATTCAGAAATTTCGATTGCAGCAATGCCTTCTTCTTGTAATTTCTTATAAGTTCCGCCAGTAGAGATAATTTCAATCCCTAAAGAAACTAATTCTTTTGCAAACTCTACGATTCCTGTCTTGTCTGATACGCTGATCAATGCTCTCATGTCTTGTTCTCCTTTTCTTTCCTAAGATACTTCTGGGGTCTTTTTGCATCTTACTTTTTTTTACATACAGATACAAAAAACCGCCTGAGTAACCATTAGGCTGCCCAGGCGGTCGGCATATTCTTTTTTTCGTACTCCCTATGGGTTTCTCCCAATATTCCGCCAGTCATACGAACTATACCTTTATACTACTACAGCCCCCTTGTAATTTCAAACGCTTTCTTCTAATTGTTTTTATTAGAAAATCTTATATAGTTCGTAAGAAAGTTATCAGGAAA
Source organism: uncultured Anaerosporobacter sp. (assembly GCA_945787925.1). Taxonomy (GTDB): domain Bacteria; phylum Bacillota; class Clostridia; order Lachnospirales; family Lachnospiraceae; genus KM106-2. Next base: position 3,117 of record CALZJY010000127.1, read on the forward strand.
TCACTCGTATTGTTTATTGCGAGCATTCCCATAATATACTATAATAGGCAAATAGAGTATAGGGAGGAATCATTTATGAAAAAACAAAAGCAAGCTGCCAATCTTTTAATTGGAATTATTTTTACATTGTTTTTCATCTCCACAAGCGTGATTATTGTAATAAATAGCCGTTTTTTATATCGAATGGATGTTGACTTTCTACACTTATCTGAAAATAGCGGATATAGCAAGGAAGTAATCACTCGCAACTACGATGTACTGATTGATTACTGCTCTCCATTTAACGATGGAGAACTCCGATTTCCAGACCTTCCTTCTTCAGAAAGTGCGCTTTCTCATTTTGCAGAAGTAAAGGTCATCTTTGTAGCCATGTACTACATTGCTGCAATCACTGGCATCTTACTTATTTTTATCATATTACAGAAACGAAAAAAAAATGAGTATCGCTATTTAAAAACAGCTTCTCTTACTTGCATCATTTTACCTGCCATTGTAGGGATTGCAAGTATGATTAACTTTGACAAGACATTTATCCTCTTTCATAAGCTAGTATTTTCAAACGACGACTGGCTCTTTAATCCAAGCACAGATCCGATCATCTTATTACTTCCGGAAGCATTCTTTATGCACTGTGCCATTGCAATCGTCCTACTAGTACTCATTGGAAGCGGACTTTTATATTGGTTCTATAGACGAAGACGAAACACTCTATAGTCAATAGAAAGGAGTTATTTTTATGAAACGACAAGACTATCTTACTTGGGACGAATACTTTATGGGAGTTGCCATTTTGTCCAGCATGCGAAGCAAGGATCCAAGCACTAGTGTTGGATGTTGTATCGTAAATGAGGACAACCGTATCCTTAGCATGGGATACAACGGAATGCCACAAGGCTGCTCGGATGATGAATTTCCATGGGAACGTGACGGAGACTTTCTCGATACGAAATATCCATATGTCTGCCATGCGGAATTAAATGCAATCTTAAACTACACCGGTGTAAACCTAAAAGGTGCGAAAGTCTATACGACCTTATTCCCATGTAATGAATGTACAAAAGCTCTCATCCAAGTGGGCGTAAAAGAAGTCATCTACTTACAGGACAAGTATGCAGATACCCCTTCGGTACTTGCAAGCAAGCGCATGATGAAATGTTCCGGGCTAACATATCGTCAATATAAGCCGGCCAATAAGACGGCATCGCTGGAACTTTAGGGCGTTCTATGAAAAAGCGGAACAACCAAAAGCCTGCCAGACAGTTCTATAAACGTCTGGCATCTATCGCACTGCTGATTTTCTGTTGTGCGATACTACTTAATGCGTTTAAAGCCCGTTCTCTGACTGCCTCCCTTTCCGTTCTAGGACGAGTAAGCGGCATGCATTCTGCTCGTACTGCAACCGTGGCGCAGCCAGAAATTACAGTTGACTTACTTACCCCAAATAAATACTCCAGACCCCAGAAAGCACTTACGCAAGTGAATTCCATCGTGATCCACTATGTTGGCAATGCAGGCTCCACCGCCACTGCAAATCGAGATTACTTCGAGAACCTAAGACATACTGGCACAACATCTGCAAGCAGCCATTTCGTTGTAGGCATCGACGGCTCCATCGTTCAATGCGTTCCTCTCGATGAGATCAGCTATGCCTCCAACCATCGAAACCGTGACACGATCAGCATCGAAGTATGCCATCCGGATGATAGTGGCAAATTCAGCTCGGATACGATAGCGTCCTTAACGAAATTAGTTGGCTGGCTATTAGATGTTTATGATTTAGAGAAAGACGATGTCATCCGCCACTATGACGTTACTGGAAAGGTTTGTCCGAAATACTATGTGGAACACGAAGATGCTTGGGAAAACCTAAAGCAGAAATTCTGGGACTATTATCAAAAACATAAATAAGAACGCAACTTTCTATGCAATGAAAAAAGAGAAACTCGTTTGTTAGCGAGTTTCTCTTTTTTATGCTTCCAATTATTCGTCTACACTATAGTTTGGAGCTTCTTTTGTAATATGAATGTCATGAGGATGACTTTCTTTTAAGGATGCAGCAGAAATCTTAACAAACTTTCCTGTTGTTTTTAATTCTTCCACTGTATGGCATCCACAATATCCCATACCAGAACGTAAACCACCTACTAATTGGAATACAGTATCTTCTACTGTTCCTTTGTAAGCCACACGGCCTTCTACGCCTTCTGGAACTAATTTTTTCGCTTCTGTTTGGAAGTAACGGTCTTTAGAACCATTTTCCATTGCTGCGATAGATCCCATACCACGGTATACTTTATATTTTCTACCTTGGAATAATTCGAATGTTCCTGGAGATTCATCACAACCAGCAAAGATGCTTCCCATCATACATAAGTTTGCACCAGCTGCAATCGCTTTTGTCATATCTCCTGAATATTTGATACCACCATCAGCGATTACTGGAATTCCGTATTCTTTTGCAACTGCATAAGAATCCATGATTGCAGTAACTTGAGGAACACCGATACCTGCAACGACACGAGTCGTACAGATCGAACCCGGTCCGATACCAACTTTTACTGCATCAACGCCAGCTTCGATTAAGGCACGAGTACCTTCACCTGTTGCTACGTTACCTGCAATTACTTGTAATTCTGGATATTTTGCTTTTACCATTTTCACTGTATCAATTACGTTTTTAGAATGACCATGAGCAGAGTCGATTACGATAACGTCTACTTTTGCATTTACTAATGCATCTACACGCTCTAAGATGTTGTTCGTAATACCTACAGCTGCACCACAAAGCAAGCGACCTTGTGCATCTTTTGCAGATAATGGATATTTAATTTGTTTTTCAATATCCTTGATTGTAATTAAACCTGTAAGGTTTCCTTCATCATCCACTAATGGAAGTTTTTCAACACGAGCTTTTGCAAGGATGCTCTTTGCTTCCTCAAGAGTAATTCCTTGTTTTGCTGTTACTAAGTTTTTAGAAGTCATACAATCTTTGATTTTCTTTGTATAATCTGTTTCAAATTTTAAGTCACGATTTGTAATGATACCAACTAATTTTTTACCTTCTGTAATTGGTACGCCGCTGATTCTGAATTTCGCCATAAGATCATCTGCA
>CALZJY010000128.1 GCA_945787925.1 uncultured Anaerosporobacter sp.
TTTGTCCTTTTCGAACGGTATGTACGAGCGATGGAAGTGATTTCCTAACTGGCATAGGGGTTCTTTGGACAGGAGCTGCCTGCATGGAACGTCCCACGGAATGAGTGTTTGCGGGCATTTGTGTTGGGCAAGCATTCGCCTGTGACGCATTTTGATTCAACGTCATAATATCTTGAGATGTTTTCGCGCCCTGCACCTTTAAGTCATTGATCGAAAGAATCGTTTGACTGGTATAAGGAGCGGAAGTTTTCATTGGAATATTCACCATAGTTTTTTCCTCGTTATCGTGTGATTTATTGTTTATTCTACTGAATTCTTATTAAAATGTCAATTTATAGCAGAAGTGGAGATGAACGGAGGCAGCGATATACTAATGATAGAAAAAGAAGGCAAAACAAATCGCCTTCTTTTTTATATCTCATTTGATTTGGATGAGGCAGAGGAGTTATATTGCAGCCGGTATTTGGATGGAACCATATGATATTGCCGTTCGAAGGTTCTTGTAAAATGTGACGCATTGGAGAAACCGCAGGCAAGGGCAATTTCTAGTAGGGACAAATCAGATGTACGAAGGAGAGTTGTGGATTTCTCCAGGCGCAGTTGAATCAGGTATTGGGAGAAGCTGATCCCTGCCATCTCACGAAATCGTTTCATAAAATGGCTTTCGCTATAGCCACAGCAGGATGCCATCTCCGAAACTGTAATCTTTTCGGTATAGTGATGGTTGATGTAGCTGATGGCATGGCGAAGCAATTGATTTGCCTTATGGGAGGAAGCCGACAGCGGCGTGGCAGGTATTGCAAGCGAGGAAAGAACGTCCATAATGCCAAATAGGTTGGATTTGATGCGTAGCAGCGTACCAATCTTATCTTCATCTAGAAGGGGGAGCAGGTAACGGGAAAGTTGCTCGCTTTCAGGGCTGCCTTGTTTGATTACTGGCGGAACGGAGAGGCGTCCATCTTCTAAGGGGGCAAAGTATTGTTCATAGACCGGGTCACTAGAACATTCTTCTGCTAGTAACGAAAATTGGAATAGGACGTTATAGTATTCAAAATGATTCTGTAACGCCTCGATTCCATGGACTTGCTGCGGAAGGATAATCATCAGGTCCCCTTCATACAGTTCATATGCGGTTCCTTGAATGGTAATCTTTCCAATCCCAGCAGTGCAATAAATCAATTCTAATTCATTATGGTAATGAAGTGGATAGGAGGAAAGGTAGTTTGGAATGTTTCCTTCATAAATGGCAAAAGGAATGTTGGTCGTACCATGGGTTTTTACTTCTAATCCATCGGTTAGGATCGTAGGGGATTGTGTGAACTTCATTGGAAATCATCTTCTTTCTAAAATTCATAGGATTGTGTTAGCAATACACGAGATTTATGCAAGAATTATAAAAAGAAACTCCGTATAATGCAAGTAGAGGGAAAGGAATATAACAAGAACGGAGGGGCAAGCAGATGGAAATGGTAGCAAGGAGAGAAAATACCTTTTGGAACAGCATTCTAAAGATTGCGCTGCCAGTCACGCTTCAAAGCATGCTTCGCGCATCGTTTAGCATCATTGACCAAATCATGATTGGCCAACTAGGTAGTGCAAGCATTGCTGGAATCGGGCTAGGAGGTAAATTTGCATCCATTCATGGAGTTGTATTGGGGGCCATTACAGCCACTGCAGCGATTATGATTTCTCAGTATATGGGACAGAGGAATCATCGGAAGGTGGAGCGGAGTTTTTATGTGAATTTGCTCGTAGCACTGGTGTTGGCGGGAATGTTTACGACGGTATCAGAGGCATTTACAAAGCCAATCATGTCTTGTTATACGAAAGATGAGTTAACGCGTGGTATTGCAGAAGACTATTTGCGGATTTATGCCATATCTTTTGGGTTTGCAGCAATTTCTGGAATGGTGGAAACGATGCTTTCCTGTATGGAGGCGGCCGTATTTTCGCTGATTGCAAGCATTACGTCGTTACTCATTAATACAGCATTGAACTATATCTTAATCTTTGGAAAGTTTGGGTTAACGCCTCTTGGGGTGAGAGGAGCGGCAATTGGAAGCGTGGTAGCACAGATCGTTTCCTGTATGTTGACAATCACTTTCTTACTATGGCAGTTAAAGAAGAGAAAGAAGTCATTACGGTTTACGGTTCGATTCGAACGGGACGAGAAAAGGGCTTATGTTGCAATCCTTGTTCCACTGCTTCTTTGTGAGTTCCTATGGAGCTTAGGAGAAAATGTGTATTCTGGCATCTATGGAAATATTGGTACCAAAGCCTGTGCAGCGATGACGGTAACGTCGCCGATTCAATGCCTTATGATTGGCGCCTTGTGTGGCCTTTCCCAGGCAGCGGGAATCATGGTGGGAAAATCCTTAGGAAACCAGAACGATGAGGAGGCCTATAAAACATCGAGAAAGCTGATGAAATATGGACTGTTAGCCTCCCTTGTGCTTTCTGCATGGCTGGTCTTGTTTGGGAGAGCGTATGTTGGAATTTACAACGTAGAGGAAGAAGTAAAACAAATGGCGTATTACCTGCTTGTAGTATTTGCAGTGGTGTCGCCAGTGAAGGTACAGAATATGATTTTAGGAGGCGGAATCATACGAAGTGGTGGAAAGACCAACTATATTCTAGCAATCGATTTAATCGGAACTTGGGGATTCGGCGTTCCACTAGGATTGTTAGCGGCATTCGTATTCCATCTAAATGTAGTCTATGTCTATCTGATCCTATCGATGGAAGAGTGCGTAAGGCTTGCCATATCCTTAGTACTCTTTAAGAGAAGGTCTTGGATGCAGAAGATTTAAGGGGAGGGATTGTATGGAAATGCTTCAGGTCAATGGAACAAGTTATCAAGTGTTACGCTTATTGGGGAAAGGAAAAGGTGGATACTCCTATTTAGTATCGGATGGGGAAAAGGAGTATGTAATCAAGCAGATTCATCATGAGCCTTGTGCCTATTACGAATTTGGAAACAAGCTAGAATCGGAGATTGCGGATTATAAGAAGTTAAAACGGATCGGCATCGCTATGCCAGAGCTGTTGGATGTGGATGAGAAGCAGGAAAGAATCTTAAAGGAGTACATCCCAGGGGATACGGTGTATGAGATGGTACTCCACGACTGCATGCCAGAGGAATGCATGGTTCAGATTCACAAGATGTGCGACCGGTTGTATAAGGCAAATACGAATATCGACTATTTTCCAACGAACTTCGTGATGCAGGGAAATCGATTATATTATATCGATTATGAATGCAATCCTTATTCGAAACAGTGGGATTTTGAAAATTGGGGAATCAAGTACTGGTCGAAGACAAAGGCGTTCCTTGCATATGGAAAGAAGAAGGAACAGGTCTACCCGTAGACCTGTTTGTAATGTCGGTTACGATACTGCTTTGGTGTCTCGCCATAATGTCGTTTAAAGACCGTTGTAAAGTAGCTTTGGGAAGGAAATGCGAGGATTTGGGCAATCATCGCAATTTCGTATTCTGAATAGAGCAGCATGCGCTGTGCAGTCTCTAGCTTCCTAGCTAGGATATAAGCGCTGACGGATTCTCCCGTCTGCTGTTTGAAGAGGCGGGAGAGATAGCTTCGCTCAAAACCAATGTAGTCAGCCAATGCTTGCGTAGTGAGCCGCTCGTGAAGGTGCTCATAGATATAATCGATGCATCGGGAGATTTCCTTGGAACGGTAGGGGCTTGTGACAAGGGATTGCATCCGTTTCGTATAATCAACGAACATTTTATGTAAGAGTGGATCGATGGCAGATTCCTCTTGGAGGCAGTCTGCCTGATGGATATAATAATCACTAAGCAAGAAGGCATCTTCTCGTAACATGCCGCCTTCCATACAATGTCTGGCAACTAATGCCGCGCTGATTGCGAAATGGTATTTCTTATTTTGTAAGGGAGAGTCGGAGAGCGTTCCGAGTGCCTTCTTCTTGCTCAGGTTATGTTCTTGCAACAGTTCATTGATCAGCGCGGTGTTGCCTGATCTTACGGCAGAGTAGAAGACTTGCTCGTCGTCCATTGGTTCGTGGAAGGTTTGCTCTTCTCGCCTTACGTACTGTTTGTAGAGTAAGTTCTGATTGCGTTCGTCCATGTTCATTCCTCCAAGGTTCTAAATGATAGGTCACATAGTCGTAAAAAAACACACAAAAACGATAGTGATTTCTTCTATCATACCATAAACTTGAGGAAAACAATGGATGTGGGAGGTAGTTTTATGAACTATATTCAGTTGGGAGCAAGTGACATAAGGGCTTCGCAGCTAGGTTTAGGATGTATCAACTTTGGAACGACGACAACGAAGGAGACGGCATTTGCTTTAATGGATTGTTATTTAGAGTGTGGTGGTAACTTACTCGATACGGCGAATAATTATGCCATTTGGAATGGCGGGGATGATGGAAGAAAGATAATTCTAGAGGAAGTGGAGAAGTCATTAGAAGCATTACGTACCTCTTATCTAGATGTGTTATATCTTCATGTCGATGATTATGGTACTGAGCTACAAGAAACGTTGGCTACATTAGCAGAGGTCATAAAAAAAGGATATGTAAGGCAGATTGGATGCAGTAATTTTAGGACGTGGCGGATAGAAAAGGCAAGACAGATTTGCAAGCAAAACGACTATCCGTTTTTCTGTGCAATTCAGCAAAGATATAGTTATCTTCAGCCTGTGATGGATGCAAAGTTTGGGGTGCAGGTCGCAGCAGGCGAGGAACTTCGAGACTATATTGAGTACTATAAGGATTTGACGATGGTATCCCATACGTCCCTTCTTTTTGGCACGTATTTGAATGGACAGATAACGGATCCGAATTATCAGACAAAGGCAAATGAGGAGAGGCTGCGTTTTTTAAGGGAGCAACAGACGGAGGCAGTACCATGGGTGTTACGCTATATTACAGAACAGTTTGGTGGAAGCATTGCCTTATTTACATCAAATAGTGTGGATCATCTAAAGAAGAATCTCCAAGGATATCATGGAAAATTCCATGGATAGGAAAAAATCAGAATGATAGGATAGAACCATCAATACAATGAGGGGTGGGAGAAGCATGCAGGGGATTACAACAAAACAATGGGAATGGACGAGAGAACCAAAAGAGTCGTACATAACGGATGAGAGAATTAAAATCATAACCGAACCAGGGACTGACTTGTGGCAACGTACATACTATGGATTTCAGAATGACAATGCTCCGGTACTACAAATGAAGACGTCCGAAAAATATTTTTCCTTTGTCGTAAAGACAGAGTTTGCAAGCAAGCATCGGTTTGACCAATGCGGCGTAGTCATGTATCTCGATAGTGAGAACTGGTTAAAGGCATCGATCGAATATGAAAACGAAGAGTTTCAACGACTAGGCAGCGTGGTAACCAACCATGGATATTCCGATTGGGCAACCACGGATATTTCGGCAAAGAGAAAACAGATGTGGTACCGCTTTAGTCGAAGGGAAAGTGATTACCGCATGGAATGCAGTGAGGATGGCGTCGACTTCAAACAGATGAGGATTTGCCATATGTGGGAAGGGGCAGAAGAAATCTCATTTGGAATCTACGCCTGCAGTCCAGAGGATTCCTCCTTTGAGGCAGTATTTACGAATATGGAGCTACTAGAATGTCAGTGGAAGGCACATCAGTAGATGGTAGAAAGAGGATTCTAATACAGAATTCTCTTTTTTTGTTGCATAGGGGGAAAGATGTAAGAAATTTATAGATTTAGGATAGAGTATTCCATGTATCTAAAGTAGAAACGATGGTATCCTTAATACATCAAGTAGTTCAGCAGTAAGGAGGAGAAGGTATGAGAACTAAGAAGTTAGTAGCATTGGGAATGGCTACGGTTATGACATGCGCACTTGCATCCTGTGGGGGAAACAAAACGGAAACAAAGGAAGCATCCTCATCTAAGGGAGGAGAGGAAAACAAGACAATCACATTCTGGAATATCGGTACGGAAAATCCAGATGCATCGATTTTACAATCAGCAGTTGAAAACTATAACAGCAAATCGGACAACGGATACAAAGTAGAGTTAACTGCAATTCAGAATGACAAATACAAAGAAAAATTAGTCATTGCCATGAGTTCAGGAGAGTGTCCAGATATGTACACAAGCTGGACAGGCGGTCCATTACAAGAATATATTTCATCTGGCTATG
>CALZJY010000129.1 GCA_945787925.1 uncultured Anaerosporobacter sp.
AACTTAGTCCATAATGAGTTTGCAATCATATTGGTCTCTAATCTATGTATGGTTTCCTTGGAAAACTGTAACTCCTCCATGACTTCCTTCCAACGGAAGTCTACTAATACGCCTCCGATATCTGAAATAATATAGTTGATCATCCTGCTCTCTCCTTTCTGACTACCACTATAACACTCTTCCCACTATTTTTGACAGTCTTTTTTAATTTCGCTATAATAATACAAAAAATCAAGGAGCCTTGCATGAACTTACAACAATTAGAATATTTTAAAATCGTTGCAGAAGTCGAAAACTTTACTACGGCTTCGAAGCTATTATCCGTGACACAGCCTGCCTTAAGCAAATCCATTGCCAATCTAGAAGAGGAACTCGGCGTGTCCTTATTTGAAAAACAAGGTCGGAATATCCGGCTTACCAAATACGGTGCCGCATTCCTTTCCCATGCAACCATTGCACTAAAGGAATTAGAATATGGCATAGAGGCTCTGAAAGACTTAGTGGCACGTGACCAAGATACGCTAACCATTGCGACGACTTCGGAACTTGGATTTACCTCCTTGCCACGACACCTGCAATCCTTCCTTGGAGAGCATCCGGACAGCAAGCTTACGATTACTTACGAAGAAGAGGAAGACGTATATGAAAAATTACGACGAAGAGAAGTGGAATTCGGTTTCTTATTCTGCCTTACTCCATTACAGCACAGAGAGTCGTTCTGCTACCATCCCGTTTCCACCACGGAATACTTCGTGCGTCTAGAAGAAGTCTCTCCATCTGCGATTGGAGAATGTCTGTTACAAACTTTAAATTGAACTACCACTAGGCTAAAGCCATAGTGGATTCCTAAGTAAAGAAACCTAATGATTTCTAGTTGGTTAGGCTATCCCCGTAGTCCCTACGGTTTAACTTATTAGAGTTAGTTATTATATCGATAATGCTAACTCTAATATATTTTTAGATGCGTTTATATCTGCATTTTCCGTATGTCCACATGATTTACAAACAAATTTTGATTGGGATATACGATTACTTTTTTCTGTATGTCCACAACAATTACAACGTTGTGAAGTGTGACTCGGATTTACCAACACTAATTTCTTTCCATACCATTCACATTTATAACTTATCATCGTTCTGAATTGATACCATGATATTTCTGAAATACCTTTGGCTAGTTCTTTATTTTGCTGCATTTTGCTTACCTTTAAATCTTCCATTCCAATAATGTCGTGGTTTTTGACAATATCAGTAGAAATCTTTTGAAGATAATCCGTCCTACTATTTACTATTTTCTCATGTATACGTGCAATTTTGATACGCTGCTTATTCCAATTAGAACTGCCTATTTTTCTTCTTGATAGTATGCGTTGAGCATTAGCTAGTTTCTTTTCTAACTTCTGAAAGAACTTCGGATTATCATATTGTACGCCATTTGACAATGTAGCGAATTTTGCTAAACCTACGTCGATCCCAATTGATGAACCAGTTTTAGAAAATGGTGTGACTTTCGTTTCTGCTAAAATTGAAACAAAATACTTTCCACTTGGATTTCTTCTAACAGTTACACGTTTGATATTCCCATTTACTTCTTGTGAGTTAGCGAAACGCACCATTCCTAGCTTTGGAAGCTGTATGTATCTATCTATAATTTTGATATTTCCATTTACAAGCTTAGTAGTATATGATTGGACTGGATTCTTTTTAGACTTAAACTTAGGTTTATCATTTTGCTTCTTGTAATACCTAGAATAAGCATCAGCAACATTTTCTACAGATGCTTGTAAAGCGATAGAATCAACTTCTTTCAACCAAGTATAATGTTTCTTTAATTGAGCAATATCTTTTATGGATTGGACTTTATCGAAAAACTTCACTTTGTAGTTGTTTTCAGGTAAAAAACCTTGTTGTACAAGCTCATTTGTAGTCGCCCAAATATCTTCTTCTTTCTTCTGTTCTGCAAGTGCGAAGTTTGCCACAAAACGTGAACATCCAATAGTTTTATTAATAAGATCAGCCTGCTCTTTTGTAGGATACAATCTAAATTTATACGCCTTTTTGACCAATATTGACTTTCTCCTTTCTCTTAAATATACTAATAGTATATACTATGCACAGAGCATATGTCAACAGTATATACTTGCGAAAGGAGAAACTATGGAAAGAATATCAAAGCTAATCAAATTCCCAATAGACCTAGTTGTTAGGATTGAGGAGTATCAAAAACAAAATAACATAAGAACGTTTTCAGAAACAGTTTACCAGCTTATTCGTAAAGGGCTTGATTCATAATGGATTATATTTCAGAGAATCACAGTAAACATTTGCTCATATGTCATTTGATTTTCGTGTGCAAATATCGGAAAAAACTTCTTGTTCACTTGGGAGAATATATTAAGCATGAAACTCAAAATATATCTAATCATTATGGGTGGGAAATCATAGAACAAGAAATAGACAAAGATCACATCCATATATTGATTAGATATTCTCCTAAGTGGAGTGTATTGCAGATAGTTAGATTGCTAAAGCAACAAACAACATATCGTGCATGGGAACACTATTGTGACTACTTATCAACCCATTTTTGGAAAGAACGCACCTTTTGGAGTGATGGATATTTTTCTTGTAGTATTGGTAATGTTAGTCAAGAAATCATTAAAAAGTATATTGAAACACAAGGTAAATAGGCTTACATCCCCTAACCTAAAGGTATAGGGGTTTTACGCCTATTTTATAAAACCAATTGATTCGTTTCCGTTTAAAATCTCCTTCAAATGTATACACTATGTTTGAAATGGAGGTTTTTTTATATGATGATCGTAAACGAGGACAAGTGTATCGGCTGTAAAAAATGCATCTACGACTGTCCGACATCCACTATTATTTATAACGAGAGAAAAAAAGCATACATCGAAAATGAACGCTGTATCAACTGTGGCCACTGCATCGCCATCTGTCCGACTGCTGCCGTTTATAGTGACAGCCTAGATATGTCCGAAGTAGAGCCTTATAATGAAGAAAAATTCTCGGTAAATCCTGAGAACTTGCTAAACTTTATCAAGTTCCGCAGAAGCACGAGACACTTCCAAGACAAACCACTAGAAAAAGAAACAATCGAGCGGATCTTGCAAGCGGGGCGTTACACAGAAAGCTCGACAAACAGCCAGGATGTTTCTTATATCGTAGTGTCCGAGGAGTTAGATAAGGTCTCCGACCAGATTTATAGAGTATTGAAGAAGAAAGGGGAGCATATCCTTGCCAACCTTTCTCCAGAGACCGAACATCTAAAAAAATACGCCACACTTTGGACTACGATGTATGATGCCTACCTTGATGACAAGGCAAAAAATGACCGCCTATTCTTCCATGCACCAGCTGTCGTATTCGTAACTGCAGGGCAGGAAATCAATGGGGCGCTTGCTTCTGCTACCATCGAGCTTATGGCAAATGCCTGCGGCGTTGGCTGCTGCTACTGCGGATTTGCTCTCGTTGCCTTAAACGACCAACCAGAGCTATTAAAGGAGTTAGGCGTACAAGAAGGAAAGAAGATCATCGCCTGCCTTGTCATGGGATATCCAAGCGTGAAATATCAACGTACGGTTCCTAGAAATCCTCTCTCCGTCCTTTGGAAATAGCAAAACAAAAAGCCCAGAATCGCTCTGGGCTTTTTATAATGAGTTCTATTTTAACATTTCTAAGATTTCTTCTTTTGGTTTTACACCGATGGATTGTTGTACCACTTCTCCATTTTTAAATAAAAGTAATGTAGGAATTGTCATTACTTTGAACTGTCTTGCTAATTCTGGATCGTTATCTACGTTTACCTTACAAATTTTTGCATCTGTAACTTCTTCTGCAAGTTGTTCGATTACTGGTAAAAGCATTTTACATGGTGCACACCATTCTGCCCAGAAATCTACTAATACTGGTTGATCGGATTGTAATACTTCTTGTTCAAAATTTTGCTTTGTAATTTTAATTGCTGCCATCGTCTTTCTCCTTTAATGATTACTTTATACTAGTAGTATACCCGATTTTCCTTTGTTTGTCTGTAACAAAAGTTACAAATGTATCCTGTTTTTACTTTTATTACCTGAAAATTACTCGGAATGTACCGCTCTCTCTTACATAAACTATACAAACGAACTTATTGAGGTGACCTATGAAATATCCCACTCCTCTTACAGAGGGTGCTACCATCGGTCTAGTTGCCCCTTCCTCTCCATTTCCCATATGTGAACTTGCTCCTTGCCTTGATGCCATTATCTCGCTCGGATACCGATACCTATTAGGCGAAAGCGTGCTTTCCTGCCACCATGGCTACCTATCTGGTAGTGACCAAATCCGTGCAAATGACTTAAACACCATGTTCCGAAGCCGCATGGTAGATGCCATCTTCTGCATGCGGGGCGGCTTTGGAGGCTCCAGGATTCTAGAATACTTAGACTATGACGGCATTGGGACGCACCCAAAGCCCTTTATCGGATACAGCGATGCTACCGCCTTTCACCTTGTCTTCCATCGAAATTGTGACCTCGTCACCTTCCATGGTCCTATGGTCTGTTCCAATATGGCAAAAGACTTTGACCCGTATTCGAAAACCAGCTTGCTAGAGGCACTTAGTATGCCAAAACAGCTGCCCTTCCATAACCCGGATTCCATTGCTATGAATGCAATCGTTCCTGGGACCTGCACGGGACGAATCATCGGCGGCTGCCTCTCCCTTGTGACCGCCTGCATTGGCACCTTCTATCAGCCAGACTTTACGGACAAAGTGCTGTTTTTAGAAGACATCGGAGAAACCATTCCTAGAGTCGACCGTATGATGCAGCAGCTAAAGCATGCAGGCATCCTTTCTAAAGTGGCTGGAATTGCACTGGGCGCCTTTACGGATTGCGAGAATCCATATGATAGTTCCTACGGTCTAATGGACTTCTTAGAAGAGTTCTTTCATGATTATGAAAAGCCTGTCCTTGCCAATATCTATTCGTCACATAAAAAGCCGATGGGTACGATTCCCTTTGGCACAATTTGCGAGCTAGATGCCTCCGCAGGCTCGCTTACGTTCTTTTACGAATAAGAAAGGTGCTGTAACAGCATGTCTCCTGTTACAGCACCTTATTATTTTCTATGCATCCTTGCGAATCTCTTGCAGTCTTTCTTCTACTGCCTTCACTAATGCATCACGATCTTCTTCATTATTTACTACGTCCATGTTATCCATGTCGATTACTAACACCTGGCTTGCCTCATAATGATTGTTTACCCAATCATCATAGCCCTCCCATAAGAAGCGGTAGTATTCTTCTAAACTATCATCGATTTCGAAATCACGGCCTCGTTTGCCAATTCTCTCTAAAACAGTTTCAAAGCTTCCTTTTAAGTACACCATAAGGTCTGGGGATTTCTTAGGAAGCTCGTCTAACTCTTCTAACATGTTGTGTAATAAGTTTTCGTATACTTCCATTTCTAATGGAGAAATTCTGCCAAGCTCTAAGTTTCTTTTTGCAAAATACCAATCTTCATAAATACTACGGTCTAATACATTGTTTTGATCTACAAGCGCTTGTTTGATTGCTTTAAATCTTGTATCTAAGAACCATAATTGAAGTAAAAATGGATAACGCTTTGCTTGAATCTCCTCTTCTGTCGCTGTATAGAACAACGGTAAGATCTTGTTATCCTCAACACTTTCATAATATACGCTAGTACCAAAGTGTTCACCTAAAATCTCTGCTACGCTAGTCTTACCAAGACCAATCATGCCGCCAATTACTATCACCAATTTTCCATCCTTCCAAGCATTTAATTCTCATTTCTAACATTGCTTACTTAGTATACCATGCCAAACCGATAAGTCAACCTGGATATACTGACAATTTCTAGTTTTCAACACCAATCTCTATGATTTCTGCCTCATGCCCTACATAAGGTAAAAACTTCCCAAGCACGTCTTCTGTCTTTAATTTCAAGCTGGACGTATTGATACAAGGGTGACATCCAATATACTCTTTTTCTACGACGTCACGATCGATATAGAGCTTTACTTTTCCTTCGATATCATTCATAAGGCCAAGGACGCTTACGGAACCTGGCGTGATATTTAAGTACTGTTCCATAT
>CALZJY010000130.1 GCA_945787925.1 uncultured Anaerosporobacter sp.
TTCTCTCTTGCTTCTCGCATTCCATCTTCCTTGTTCTTTGCCACAATCACTTGATAGGAATCACATAGCATATGATACAATGCGTTAATGTTCACAATGCTATCATCTATGACTAATATTCTATATTTCATTCTTTCACTCCCAATGCTCCTCTAATTGATGTTACTGTACCCTTTACTAATTCAAATTGATATTGTTCCATTTCACAAACTAGTTTTCTGACTTGTTCCTCTACATCTTCTCTATTCAGTACCTCTTCGCAGCCTTTGATTTCTTCTACGATTGCTGCATCATGGTCTATGGATAGTTTCTCAATTCTTGCAAGCAATGCACCCGCTTCTCTCTTGTTATATCCCTTATCCCAAAGGCTTATTGCCATGGCATCTCCATACTGTACCAATTCCCAAATGACTTCCTGCAATTCCTCTTCATATAGTCGAATCCTCTCTTGTCGTATGTCTCCCATCTTAAGCTCTTCTTCGACTCTTGCAGCAATGGCACCTAATTCAAATGCTCCAATCATTTGTGCCGAGCTTTCCATACCATGTAAATAGCATAACGCCCGTTCCTGGTCCATGCGGATCATTTCCATCAACTTCTGTTTCTCGTTGCTGCATTCTTTGATAAAGCTATTTATAATTTGCTGATATAGCTTCTTATCCTGTCCCAACTTTGAGATTGCCGCCATATAATCGATATGAGAAAACGGATACTCCATTTCGCCACTTTCTTTTTCTTTCGTACATGCGATATTTTTCTCGCTCTCGTCTTTTTGTATGTATGCCTGAAGAATCTGCTCTACTGGATGGCAGTCTATTTTCTTATTTCCTTCCCCACTATGATGCTTTAATGGCAATGCCACATAGATCCGTACTCCGGACTTCTCCGTATCGACAATCTTGCTTCTTCCTCCCATGGCTTCAATGAGCTGTTTTGAGATATTCATCCCAAGGCTCATCTCATATTCCTTACCGACTGTAGAATTATCCTTTATGATAAAGAGCAACCCTTTCTCCCGCTTTCGAACCATTAGTTTCACCATGCCTTCCCTCGTATAATGGATAGCATTAGATAATAAATTTGTGAGCACCTGCTCTAAGCGGATATGATCACCACTATACCAGTCGGGAACTTGCTCTTCCACTTCTACAAATAACTGCACCCTTTTTTCTCTTGCCTTTCCTACAAGAAGACAGATTACTTTTTGCAATACTTGCTGCAGTGAGAATCCTTCTTCGGATAACTTTACGTCTTCCTCCCACAGTTTCGAATATTCGGTCATTGCACCAATCATCGACAACAGGTTCATGGCATTCTCTTCTATCTGTTGCAAATATCCATATGCCTTATATGCTCTTGGCTCTTGCAGTGCCATACTAGTAAGTTCTACCATTCCAGTAACCGGCATCCTTACTTCCTTACTCAGCTTAGATACTAATTCCGTCTTTGTTTCAATTAATTCTTCGGCTTTCCTTCGAGCTTTTTCTATCCCTGTTACATCCAGATAGATTCCTCGATAGCCAAAATCCCTTCCATTCTCATCCATTAACACAATTCCATTCTGGAGTGCAAAACGATGCCTACCATCCTTCGTAAGCAGTTCTGTCATTAATCCTTGAATTTGTTGTCCACACTCATTGAAGTGTTTTTGAAAGGTATGGGCGGCACTCTTCCTTACATCTACAGGATACTGTTCATAATAATATCTTCCTATGAACTCCTCTGGTTCATATCCTAGTACCTCTCGAATGCCTTCGCTAATATAGGTGAATCTTCCCTCCAAATCTAGTTCGAATATAAATTCCTCGGATGCTTCTATGACGGATTGGTATTTCTCCTTTGCCTCCTCTAAGGAACATTCTGTTAGAAAACGATCCGTAATGTCTGTGATTACACAAGTACACCGTTGTTTTTCCTGGGCAAAACAGACAAACTTCAAGTATACTTCTTCTCTCTCTTTATAAACGATACAACAGGTCTGATTACCACTTGTAATTGCTTCTGCGCACACTTTCAATAGGCTATCCGCATATTCTGGGAATACGTCTTTTACTGATTGTCCTATGATTTCTTCTTCCTTTAAAGCCTCATTTTCTAGCACTGTATCATTTGCAACCTCAATGAGCAAGTCACACACGGCTCCTCTCTCATCGCTTATTACTTGGTATACTAAATATCCCATGCTCATCTCATACAGCATCTGTCGAAATGCTGCTGCTTCTTGTTCTTTTTTCTCATATTCGTTTTTCAGATTTTTAGACTCTTCTTTTAGTAAGGTATTCATTTCTATTAATTGCTTTGTTCGTTTAAACATAAATTACCCCTTACTTTTTTCCCATTTTATTCATTATATCACATCAAACTAGGAGAAGAAACAAAAAAGCCAGAAGTAAGGCAGCAGAAGAATCCGATTCTCCTTCTGCTACCTGCTTCTGGCTTTCTGACTTACCTATTAAGATACCGTAAATCCTAATATCGTAAACTGTAACTTTTCGCTTTCTTTCCCCTTGCGAATCACTACTTTATGTACTTTTTCTTTTTCCGTTCGTATTAATTCCTGATACTCTGCATAACTTCCCCATTTACCAACAAAATCACCATTCAAGGTCGTTACTTTTTCCTCGTCCACATATATGTCAAACATTCCACTTAGCTCATCCTGTGTGCCATAATAGATAATTCCAATGTTTTTTCCATTTAAATAAAATGCAATATCTCCACCTTTTGTTGTCCTCCAGCCATTGGAAAACTGGGCTTCCTTTAACAAAATTGGTTCAAAGTCATGAGCCGCTGTCGGAAGGAGGTTGGTATTATCATATAATCTTGCATTCTTATATCGATCCGTCGTATAAGGACCTTTAAATACCGTATCCCCTATCATCTTCTTTTTCTTGCTTATTTCCTCAAAATACCGAACTAGCAGGGAGGCAATTAAGAAGTGCCCCATATTTCCCGGATGGGTCCCATCCTCTTCCTTTGCAATCATCGTCCATGGGAGGCGTCCACTTGTAATGTACTCTAGTACCGCATTCCGATAGCTGATCATCGGCAAATCATAATGCTTTCCGATTCGTTCATGCACTTCTTGATAATCACAGCCATTTCTCTGCGTCAAGAACAGTAAGACGACTGCTGGTGCACTCTTAGAGAGATAAATCTTTCGAATCAAGCTATCATACGATTCTTCATTACATTCCCTCTCATCATTTACCGAAAACTCTACGATTACCAAATCCGGTTCATAGCAAAGCAGATCCTTCTCTACCCGATGTACTCCCAAATAGGAATCCGTTGCTCCGATTCCTGCATTTACATACGTAATATTCTCACTTCCATATTTCTCACGAAACCAAGCAATCGTCTGGGCTGCATAACCATTACTTTCCATTGGCTCTGCACCGCATCCCATCGTAATGGAGCCACCTAAGAATCCAATCGTAACCTTCTCCCCACGTTCTGCTTGTTTTAATACCTGTTGCACCCTTGCCTGATTCCCGATATTTACAATCGATTTTTCATACATGGATACAAGGTCTGATAACATGATCATATTGTCACCTCTTTGCCCTTAATATCTCTATTATAGACTGACAATATTTTACACAACAATGTATGAACTTATGTTTCTTGCCTATCGTTTTGTCTTTTTATATTCTTCTACCATCGGGTCTTTCATCTGTGTAATCCGCTTCCATTCCTTCGAGTCCGTTACCTTCTTCGTCTCCGACTGGTTCTGATATAAGAACCGAACGATATTATAGCAATCAATCCAAATCTCGTTATTTCCTTCTTTTTGGGACTCATCAAAAATAATCTGGATTCCGAAATGAAGATGAGCGCAGTCAATATTATTCGTGTTCTCCTTCTTGCTATATCCAGTACGCCCTAAATATCCGATGACATCCCCTGCCGTAACGACGCTTCCCACTTCGAGTTCCTTGCAATATGGATAATTCTGACGAAGATGAGCGTAATAATAATACCGTTTCGTATCAAAGCTACGAATTCCAATTCGCCATCCACCATACTGGTTCCAGCCTAGTGCTTCTACTACTCCAGATTCCACTGCTACGATTGGAGTTCCCGTCTGCCCCATCATATCATGACCTAAATGTTTTCGTTTATATCCATAGGATCTAGACACACCGAAGTCATCAAAGTCATTGTATGGAAAATTCTTTGCAATTGGAAGGAATGCCTTTAATCCATATTGAGTCTCCCATGTTTTCGCAACACTGCCATCCTCACTAGTCTTTTCGATTTGATATTCTCCGACAAATCCACCAAGCACTGCACTATAGGCATCATAAAAATAAGAATAATATTTTAAATCCTTCGTGAGTTCCTCCATGGTCGTTTCTTTCTTTTTCAGCTTTTCTACCACTTGAGTCAAATCACTGGTCTTATATTTCTTAAAATCACCTCCATTTTTACATGCTAAATATGCAAGAAGCTTAATCCATTCTACATGGACATCACTTTTATATGTTTCAACGTCCACTTTATAGGCATCACTTAATGCAGTGCACGTTACATTAAAATCTACCCACTTTATGTAGTCTTTCTTCTTATTTCCTTCTCCTTCAGTTTGAGACTGTCCGCTTACCGTATAAGAATTTTCCATGCCATCGTTGGAGCTTGTATTTTTTACAACATAAACACCAATGAGTGCTACTAATACAATCAGCTCCAACACCATGGCATACCTTATCTTATTTGTCTTCATCCAACCCCTCCATAATCTAAGTCGTAATATCTTATGTGGGATTGTTTGATAACATTACTTAATCATCAAATCCGAATTGTTTTTCTAGTGCTGCTTCTGCCTTATCTAGAATCGCGTCAATCGCATCGATGGATTTTTCTAACTTTCTATAATCCTCTGCTTTAATCTTTCCATCAGAATATTGTACTTCTAGTGCATCATCATATAAGTCCAATTTATCATCAATGGCATCAATTTCTGCTTTATATTTATGATATACGGAAAGCTCTTTTGAAGTATTCTTTGTTACTTCTCCATAAATCTTTTCCGCTGCCACTTTTAAATCGTCAAAATTTTCTGGAATCTCTACTGTTTCTAAAGAAAATGGATCTTCCTCTTCCCATACAGAAATTTCTTCTCCTTCTGAAGTTGCCATAACTGTTGCTCCATGGATGCAAGGACAACACATTGTAGCTAAGGCGATGATTGGGATTAAACGCATTTTTTTCATTTTCTTCTTCCTCCTAAACATAATAGTTTTAGTATCTGCAAATTCATTAAAAACATACAAAAGGAATTGTAATATTTTTACATTCCTTGTACAATTATGTTATAAAGTCAAGCAAGGAGGTTTTTCTATGGAGCTTACTGAGATGAAAGTAAAGTGTTCCTTTAATTCATCCCTTACAATTAAGGCTGTTTATGGACATTTTGCGACCAATCATTCTCACATCAACTACTACATCGATCTTACGACGACCAAAGTACGCCAGAAAGAAGCCCAAGCAGTAGCCCGTGCAATGGCAAACGAATATGTCTCCTCTACCGTCGTAGATACTATCATCTGCATGGACGGCATGGAGATCATCGGAGCTTATCTTGCTGAAGAATTAACCGCTGCCGGTATCATGTCTATGAATTATCATCAATCCATCTATATTATCACGCCAGAGTCTAACTCCAATGGAAAATTAGTCTTCCGTGATAACTTAAAGCCACTTGTTAAAAACCGACACATCCTCCTATTGCTAGCCAGTGCAACTACTGGAAAAACCATTTCGAAAAGCTTAGAGTGTATCGAGTATTATGGTGGATATATTCAAGGCATCAGCGCCATTTTCTCTGCTGTAGATAGCATTGATGGATACAAGATCAATACTATCTTTACCTCGAATGATTTGCCTAATTATAAGACATTCTCTCAGCAAAATTGTCCTTTCTGCAAGCAAGGAGAACGAATTCATGCTATTGTTAGCAAAAATGGATATACTGAGCTTGAATAAGTAAACAACAAGCGTTCCCCAACGAGATGAAACTGCCTGTCGTGCCAATGCCATGGTACAACAGGCAGTTTCATTTTTTCTTGACTTCCAACTGTATCACTCCTATAATACA
>CALZJY010000131.1 GCA_945787925.1 uncultured Anaerosporobacter sp.
GAACACTGCTGCATGCAATAGATTGCCATCAACCCTAGTAATAACGTAAAAAAGATATTCTGTCCCGCAAAATAGTCTCCATCTGCATGTACAAACAAATCAAAGGGAACCTCTGAAATCAATGCAAACACTGCAAGGCGGGCCATATACTTCTTTACATTAGAAGTATGATGAAATCCCTCTACAAGCAAGAAGCAAAAGATTGGAAATGACAATCTTCCAATCCACCGGAACCTTGCATCGTACGGAAAAAATACAACCCCCATATGGTCGATTACCATGGTAATCATCGCAATCAGTTTCAGACCAAAACTACTCAGTCCTAATTTTTTCATGAAAGATAACTCCTTTAAGTAAACGCCTACTTTTCAATCGGTTTGGAAATCAATACGACAATCGAGCGTGGCTTTACGGTCAATCTCTTTTTCTTTAACTGCTTCTGCACTTTTTCTGTCATCATTTCCTGCTCTAAAACTTGGGAATATTCCTCACTCGTATCAATTAACACTGACCATTCTAGTCCTTGTATAAGGTTTGGAAGATCGAAATCATGTGCTTCCCAGTGCATATTGTACGCAAAATAAAAATAATTATCGCAAGTCGTGCGGTCTACCATTGCATACTTTCCACAAAGGAGTATGCCTAATACCCTGCTATAGTTCGAGTAATCTGGATACCATGCCTTTGTTCCATGGTAGGATAAGTCCGGATGTCCACAAGAGATATAATCCATTACTCTGAATTCATCTTCCATATGAAGGATTGGATGCTTTCTTCTAAGGGCAATCAGCCATTTTACAAAATTGAATAATTCATGATTTTTAGAAAGCTGGTTCCAGTTTAGATAGGTAATCTCATTATCCTGACAGTAAGCATTGTTATTTCCCATCTGGGTATTTCCAAACTCATCTCCTGCAAGGATTAACGGCGTTCCTTGACTTAACAGCAAGGTCGTAAATGCATTTCGATACTGCTTGTGGCGTAATTCCAGCACTCGCTTGCTCTTCGTCTTTCCTTCCTTCCCACAGTTCCAACTATAGTTATAGTTGGTACCATCATGGTTCTCTTCCATATTCTTTTCATTATGTTTTACATCATAAGAATACAAATCGGCTAACGTAAAACCGTTGGTATTGGTAATATAGTTGATTCGCCCAATCTTTGCCGGATTACATTTGAACTGCATTGCAAACCTGCTCGTCATCTCTTCATCGCCTTTTAGAAAGCGGCGGATATCATTTTGGAATCCGTCGTTATACTCTGCTAGATTCGTAAACTTCGGCGTTTTCTCCCTATATAAATCATATGTATCCCAGTTGGAACACATTAGTTTTATTTTTCCTAAGTATGGATCTGTTCCAAGACTCTTTACAGGAAGGTGTTCCTTATTAAATCGGAATCCATCGATATGGAATTCCTTTACCCAGTAGCGCAAACAATCTACTACAAACATAGAATTGATATCTTGATCAAAGAAAATTTCCATATATACTTCGATTTTTTCTTGGTGGCAGGCTCTTACTAATTCTTTTAATTCATTGATTGGATTTTTGGATGCTGCATACGAAGCCTTTGGTGCATAATAATTGGCATCCTTCGTATATCCCCAATAATTTAATTTGAATTCTGGTTCCTGTTTTAATTTTTCCTGTCGTAAAAATTCACGATATCCACTGTAACCAATTGGCGTCGTATGTGTATCTACGATTTCATTAAAGTCATATAACGGCATTAGCTCAATGGCATTAACTCCTAATTCCTTTAAATATGGAATCTTCTCCATGATTCCTTTAAAGGACCCTTTATGGCGAACTTTAGATGAACTATGCTTTGTAAATCCTCTTGGATGTAAGCGATAGATAACCAGTTCATTATACGCAAGGTGTGGATGAGCATCCCCTTTCCAATCAAACTTTGGAAAGAGGAGGGATCCACGGACTAATTTCTTATATTTTCTCTCAATGTACTTGCCAAATACTTCTCGCCCATTAATCTTTGGTGCTCTAGGATCGATAAATTCGTTTCCTTTTACTTCATACATATACTCCAATTCTTCATTTGGGAGATTTTCCATGGATATGGCATAGATATTACCTGTCTTATATTCCTCGGTAAGCTCTACACTCATTAATTTCTTCGTATCGCCTTTTTTGTATATATTAAGATAACACCCAGTATCCTCTTCAATGGCTACAGAAAAATTCGTACGATTCTTTTCTCGTGTAACCCCCAATGGCAACGGGTCTCCACATTTTATTTGATACATTTCAGGATTTAAATTTGTCACTATTAGTCCTCCAGATTGTTTGCTATTTATTATTGATTCTTAATCTTTTCAGCCAAATCGTTTAAATAAACCCAACGATCCATTTTTTCTTCTAATAACTGCTCTAACTCCGTTTTCTTTTGTGTTAGTTCATTTAACTTGGTAAAGTTTGTGGCTTCTTTCCCAATTTGAACTTCAACCTCTTCTAATTGTTCTTCAATACCTGCAATCACATCATCAATTTCATCGAATTCTTTTTGTTCCTTATAAGAGAACTTTAACTTCGATGTTTTCACCTTAACGCTCGCAGGTTTTTTCTCTGGTTCTTCTTTCTTTGTTTCTTCTACAAAGTCATTTGAAACCGCTTTGTAATCACTGTAATTTCCTTCATATTGTGTAACCTTACCCATGCCTTCGAAAGCAAAGATTCTATTTACAATCTTATCTAAGAAATAACGGTCATGGGATACCGTAATTACAATTCCGTCAAATGTTTCTAGATAATCTTCTAAAATCGTAAGTGTCTGGATGTCTAAGTCGTTTGTCGGTTCATCTAGGATTAATACGTTTGGTGCATCCATTAACACACGTAATAAGTATAATCTTCTCTTTTCTCCACCACTAAGACGACCAATCTCCGTATACTGCATGGCAGAATCAAATAAGAAACGCTCACACATCTTGGATGCTGTAATCTTTCCTTCTGGCGTTTCTAAATATTCTCCAATCTCTTTCACACAATCAATGACTTTTTGATTTGGATTTAATGCCTGATTCTCTTGTGCAAAATATCCAATCTTTACTGTTTGTCCGATTTCCACGCTACCTGCGTCTGGCGTATGGTTTTCGGTGATGATATTCAATAGTGTAGATTTTCCACAACCATTTGGCCCAATGATGCCAATACGATCATTCTTTAAGAAGATATATGAGAAATCTTCGATTAACGTGCGTTCTCCATATGCCTTTTTAATATGAGAAAGCTCAATTGTCTTCTTTCCTAAACGGGAGGCCATAGACGACATTTCCACAGAACCATCTGTTTGGATTTGTTTACGGTCTCTTAACTCTTCAAATCGCTCAATTCTTGCTTTTTGCTTTGTAGATCTTGCTCTAGCACCGCGTTTGATCCACTCTAATTCCATTCGATAGAGGCTCTTATTCTTACGCTCCGTTGCAAGCTCCATCTCTTCTCTTTGTGCTTTCAGTTCTAGGAAACCAGAATAGTTTGCTTCGTACGTATAGATGTTTCCTTTATCAATTTCCACAATCTTATTTGTAACCTTATCAAGGAAGTAACGGTCATGCGTAACCATCAAGAAAGCTCCTCGATATTTCTTAAGGTAATCTTCTAACCACTCTACCATCTCATTGTCAAGGTGGTTGGTCGGTTCATCTAGCACTAGGATATCTGCCGGTGTTAATAACGTGCGTACTAATGCGGCACGTTTTCTTTGCCCGCCGCTCAGGATGCTTGGCTTGCAGTCAAAATTTGTGATTTTTAATTTGGTAAGCATCGCTTTGGCATCGCTTTCAATCGTCCAGCGGTCCGTATGAATATCCTTGCCTTCGCATATATTTTCAAGCAATGTCTTGCTATCATCGAATTCCGGAACCTGTGGTAAATATTCAATATGAATTTGGTTGCCTTTTACTACCTGGCCTTCGTCTGGTTCGACTAAGCCTGCAACGATCTTAAGTAATGTAGATTTACCAGTTCCATTTATACCAATCACGCCCATTTTGTCATTCTCATTGATTCCTAAAGAGGCCTGATCTAATAACTTTCTTTGTGTAAAACTGTGTGTGACATTCTGCATTGTCAATAAATTCATAAGTAACTCCTTATAAGCATATATTTCTGTCAATAAACGCTTTGTTTCACAGTTCATTATATACAAAATAAAAGCAGTAAACAAGTGCGTTTTCCTATTTCCTACAATATATATGTGCACTTGCTTTTAATCCAAAATATGTGCCATAAATTACTGCCAAATAAAAAGGCTTGCAAATTTCCATGGATAATGTAAAATAGTTATGACTATTGCCTATAAGAAGGCTAATCGAATGAATTTCGCAAATACTAAATAAAAGATTAGAATAGAGAGGTTGTATAAACTATGATTCAAGCTGCTAACGTCACACTTAGACTTGGTAAACGTGCATTATTTGAAGATGTTAACATCAAGTTTACAGAAGGTAACTGTTACGGTCTTATCGGTGCTAACGGTGCTGGTAAATCCACATTCTTAAAGATCCTTTCCGGACAAATCGAACCAACTCAAGGTGATATCATCATCACTCCTGGTCAACGTCTTTCCTTCTTACAACAGGATCACTTCAAATATGATGAATATGATGTATTAAACACAGTTATCATGGGTAACCAAAAACTTTATGACATCATGAAAGAAAAAGATGCGATCTACGCAAAAGAAGACTTCACAGAAGAAGACGGTATCCGTGCTTCTGAATTAGAAGGTCTTTTCGCTGAAATGGATGGATGGAACGCTGAAAGTGATGCTGCTATGTTACTTAACGGTTTAGGTATCGAAACAGAACATCACTACAAATTAATGAGCGAACTTGACGGTGGAGAAAAAGTCAAAGTATTACTTGCTCAAGCATTATTCGGTAACCCAGACATCTTACTTCTTGACGAACCTACTAACCACTTAGATATGGAAGCAATCCGTTGGTTAGAAGAATTCTTAATCAACTTTGAAAATACTGTAATCGTAGTATCCCATGACCGTTACTTCTTAAATAAAGTATGTACTCATACAGCAGATATCGATTACGCTAAAATCCAGTTATACGCTGGTAACTATGACTTCTGGTATGAATCCAGTCAGTTAATGATCAAGCAAATGAAAGATGCGAACAAGAAAAAAGAAGAAAAGATTAAAGAATTACAAGACTTTATCCAACGTTTCTCTGCAAACGCTTCTAAATCTAAACAAGCAACTTCCAGAAAGAAAGCTCTTGAAAAAATCCAACTTGATGACATCCGTCCATCTAGCCGTAAATACCCATACATCAACTTCCAACCAAACCGTGAAATCGGTAACGAAGTTCTTACAGTGGAAGGTATTTCTAAAACAATCGACGGTGTTAAAGTTCTTGATAACGTATCCTTCATCGTTAACCGTGAAGACAAAATCGCTTTCGTTGGTCCTAACACAGTAGCTACTACTACATTATTCAAAATCATCTCTGGCGAAATGGAACCAGACGAAGGTTCTTACAAATGGGGCGTAACAACTACTCATGGTTACTTTCCTAAAGATAATACGAAAGACTTCGATTGCGACGATACAATCGTTGACTGGTTAATGCCATACTCTCCTGAAAAAGACGTAACTTACGTTCGTGGTTTCATGGGAAGAATGTTATTCGCTGGTGAAGAAGGTTCTAAGAAAGTTAACGTATTATCCGGTGGTGAAAAAGTACGTGTTATGTTATCCAAGATGATGATCATGGGCGCTAACGTATTAATATTAGATGAACCAACTGCCCACTTAGATATGGAATCTATCACTGCACTTAACAACGGTGTTATCAAATTCCCTGGCGTTGTTTTATTCGAATCTCAAGATCACCAATTCGTACAAACAATCGCTAACCGTATCATCGAAATCACTCCAAACGGTTTAATTGATAAGATCGGTTCTTACGATGATTATTTAGACAACGATGAATTAGCTCGCAAACGTCAAGTTATGCACATCGTAACAGAAGACTAATCTGTTGTCTTATCTATAAAAAAAGGCCGCAAACCGTGTTGTGATATGTACCCAGAATCCTGGACACATATTTATG
>CALZJY010000132.1 GCA_945787925.1 uncultured Anaerosporobacter sp.
AGCCAAAGGCCGCGGCATGGAGATTCCTATGCAATAAAAAACGGCCCTATTCTTTCGAATAGAACCGTTTCCTACCGTTTTACTGCTTGATATAAGCTTATGCAACAACGACTTCTTTTTTCTCTTTAAATACCATGTTTAATAAGATTGGAGAAATCACTGTAGTTACAACTACCATTAAGATAATTGGTCCCATTAGGTTTGCAGCAACTAATCCTACTGCTGCACCTTTTTGAGCTACGATCAATGCTACTTCGCCACGAGAAATCATGCCAATGCCGATTTGCTTGGATTCTACGTGGGAGTAGCCGAATAACTTCGCACCAAGCATACATCCAATGTATTTTGTAATGACTGCAACTGTGATAATCGCAATTGTGAAAAAGATTAAAGTAGAGCTCATTTTTGGTAATGTCATAGTTAAACCAATACTTGTAAAGAAGATTGGGGATAATAATCCATAAGAGATTGTATCACAACGTTTTTCAACATAATGGCTTTTTTCAATACTGGAGATAATAAGACCAGCAAAGAAAGCACCTGTAATATCAGCAACGCCAAAGAAATGTTCCGAAGCAAATGCCATGAATAAACAGAACGCGATGGAGATAACAACAAATCTTCTCTTGTTCTCTTCGCTTTTTTCTGTCCATTTTTTGAATGCAAAATAATACACACCACCAACAGCAACTACAAATACGAAGAATAATACGATTTTTAGTAATACTGTTGTAAGCTTAACAGAAGAATCTGCCATACTTGTTACGATTGTAAGGATGATGATACCTAAGATATCATCGATAATTGCTGCACCCATGATTGCGGTACCTGCTGCTGAATTAAGTTTGCCTAATTCCTTTAATGTCTGTACTGTAATACTAACAGAAGTTGCTGTTAAGATTACACCCATGAACACGTTTTCTAACATTACAGTAGTGCTTCCTTTCACGCCTAACAAACCTGGCTTGTTAAAGAAGTATAAACATGCGAAACCACCTGCTAATGGAATGAATACCCCCATCAATGCGATTACGAATGAAGCTGTTCCTGCTTTCTTAAATTCTTGGATGTCTGTTTCAACACCAGCTAAGAACATTAACAAGATTACACCGATTTCTGATAGGGCTGTAATCAATTCTGATTTTTGAACGATACCGAACACTGCCGGTCCGATTAAAATACCTGCTAATAAAGCACCGATTACTTGAGGTAATTTAAATTTTTGGAATAACAGTCCTAATAATTTTGTGCTTAGTAAGATAATAGCAAGATCTAATAAAAACTTATAAGATTCCATTTCTGCCTCCCGTTACATACCCTAATAACCTTTTCACGTAGCCTATTATACTCTTGTAATTATTTATGTAAATATCTAGATTCACCAAATAAAACCATTTGTTCTCCATTTTTTTCTACACTTCGAATATATACCTTTTCGTTTTCCCCCTTTTTTCACAAATTTATCATTTTAGTATATAAATAGTTCATTTTGTTTAATATTTTGCAGAAACGTCAAACAAATATCGAGCTTTTTCTTATACTCGTTTACTTAAAATAATTAACTGTATTTATCTATTCTTGATTTGCTACAAGTTTTCTTCCTTACATAATTTCGTGCCTTTGTGAAAATATTACAACAAATCTTACATCTTATGTTTTTTACTGTATAGGAGGCCGAATTTTTATATTTTTTCCATTTTTCGGCAAGGTGTGCAAGCAGGACTTTGGCTCGTTGTTCGCGTAAATAAAAAACGCCATAAGAAGAAACTCTCCTTATGGCATCCTGTTTTTTAGGATAACTCAAATGCTCCTGTATATAATTGATAGTACTTTCCTTTGTCATCGATTAGCTTGTCATGGCTTCCTCGTTCAATGATTCTACCTTGTTCTAATACCATGATCACATCAGAATTCTTAACTGTAGATAATCTATGGGCAATTACGAATACCGTTCTTCCTTCCATCAGCTTATCCATACCAGCTTGAACGATTGCTTCTGTTCTCGTATCGATGCTAGAAGTGGCCTCGTCAAGGATTAATACTGGAGGATCTGCAATGGCTGCTCTCGCGATAGCAAGAAGCTGGCGCTGTCCCTGGCTTAGGTTTGCACCATCCCCAGAAAGCATCGTATCATATCCGTCTGGTAAATGCTTGATGAACGTATCTGCATTTGCAAGCCTTGCTGCTGCATATACTTCTTCATCTGTCGCGTCTAGCTTACCATACATGATGTTTTCTTTTACTGTACCAGTAAATAAGTGAGTATCTTGTAACACCACGCCTAAAGAACGACGTAAGTCATCTTTCTTAATCTTGCTGATATTGATTCCGTCATAACGGATCTTACCTTCTTGGATATCATAGAAACGATTGATTAAGTTCGTAATCGTTGTCTTACCTGCACCTGTAGCACCAACAAATGCTACTTTTTCGCCTGGACGTGCAAATAATTCGATATCATGTAATACGATCTTCTCATCCGTATATCCGAAGTCTACCTCTTCAAATACTACGTCACCACGAAGTTCTGTATACGTAACTGTACCGTCTTTATGAGGATGTTTCCAAGCCCAACGGCCCGTTCTCTTTTCAGATTCTGTAATTGTTCCATCCTCTGCAACATTTGCATTTACAAGAGTTACATATCCTTCATCTGTCTCTGGTTGTTGGTCTAATAATGTGAAGATACGTTCTGCACCTGCAAGTGCCATGATGATTGCGTTGAATTGTTGTGAAATCTGAGAAATTGGCTGGTTAAAGCTTCTTGTAAGCTGTAAGAATGCTGCAAGACCACCAAGTGTAAATCCAGCAAATCCATTGATTGCTAATATACTACCTAAGATTGCCGTAAGCACGTAGTTTACATAGCCAAGGTTCATAATGATTGGCATTAAGATATTTGCAAAGCTGTTCGCATTCTGTGCGCTATCATATAATTGATTGTTCAACTTATTGAATGCTTCTAATGTTTCTTCTTCATGACAGAATACTTTTACGACTTTTTGTCCTTCCATCATTTCTTCAATGAAACCATTGACTGCCGCAATGTCTTTTTGTTGTTTCACAAAGTAAAAGGCACTCTTTGCACCAAGCTTCTTAGAAACGAAGATCATTGCTGCAACACAGATTACAATCAAGATCGTAAGTGGAATACTTAATACGACCATGGAAATAAATACGCTGACAATCGTAATCGCAGATGTGATTAACTGAGGCACACTCTGGCTTAACATCTGACGAAGCGTATCGATATCATTCGTATAGATACTCATCGTATCCCCGTTGGAATGCGTATCAAAATAACGGATTTCAAGAGATTCCATATGTTTGAAGACATCTTGACGCAAATCACGTAACGTACCCTGAGTGACATTGACCATTAAACGGCTATATAGGTAGGAAGTAATGACACCTACTACATAAATGCTTCCCATTAAGACTAATGCTTTGAATAATGGTGTAAAGTCTGGGTTTACTTTGCCAATGAATGGCGTAATATAATCATCGATTAGGTTCTTTAAGAATAACGTGCCCGCTACCCCTGCAAGAGAACTGATGATGATAGAAAGAAGTACGACTACGCAGTGTACTGGATATTTAGAAACAACAATCTTGAATAAGCGGATCATCGTTTTTCTTGTCTGGCCACTGAATGGCTTCTTATTTGGCTGCTTCATCACCATCTGCTCCTTTCGTTTGTGAATTATATACATCCTGATAAATTGCATTGTTCGCTAATAATTCTTCGTGTGTTCCAAATGCATCAATACGGCCATCATTTAATACGATGATACGGTCTGCATCTTGGATACTAGAAATACGCTGTGCAATGATTAATTTCGTTGTATTTGGAATATCCTCTTTAAACGCCCTACGGATGAATGCATCCGTCTTTGTATCTACCGCACTTGTAGAGTCATCAAGGATTAAGATCTTTGGCTTCTTAAGTAATGCTCTTGCGATACATAAACGTTGTTTTTGACCACCAGATACATTGTTGCCACCCTGTTCAATATACGTATCGTACTTGTGCGGGAATGTTTGAATGAATTCATCTGCTTGCGCTTGCTTACATGCATAGATGAGTTCTTCGTCTGTGGCATCTTTGTTCCCCCAGCGAAGATTTTCTTTGATTGTTCCTGAGAATAACACGTTCTTTTGGAGTACCATGGCAACTTCATTACGTAAAGATTCGATATCATAATCCCTAACGTCAACTCCACCTACTTTTACGGCACCACTTGTAACATCATATAATCTAGGAATTAACTGTACAAGAGTAGATTTTGCACTACCAGTTCCCCCAAGGATACCGATTGTTTCCCCAGATTTGATGGAAAGGTTTACATCTGCCAAATTGTATTCCCCCGAATCTTTCGAGTATGCGAAGTTTACATTCTCAAATTCGATAGAACCATCTTTTACTTCATAGATTGGTTGTTGCTTGTTTTGCAAATCACTTTGTTCTTCTAAGATTTCTACAATACGTTCCGCTGAAGATCTTGCCATGATTACCATGATGAATACCATGGAAAGAATCATTAAGCTGACTAAGATATTTGTCGTATACGTAAATAAACTCATTAATTCCCCAGTTGTCATGCTGTTTCCAACGATCATCTTCGCACCAAGCCAAGATAATGCTATGATGCTGGCATACATGGATAACTGCATGATTGGCGTATTGAATACAACGAAACGTTCTGCATTTACAAAGTATCTGTATACGGATTCACATGCCTTGTGGAATTTTCCAACTTCATGTTCTTCTCTTACATATGCTTTTACAACACGGATTCCTGTTAAGTTTTCTTGCACACTTGCATTTAAGTCATCATACTTACGGAATGCATTTACAAAGTATGGATGTGCTTTTGTCATGATTAGATATAAGCTTCCACCTAAGAAAATGATTGCTACCACAAAGATTAAGCTTAGGCGAGCATTGATGTATAGGGACATTGCTAATGCAGAGATTAGCATAAATGGCGCACGTACGAAGATACGAATGATCATTTGGAATGCATTTTGTACATTCGTAACGTCTGTCGTCATACGAGTGACTAACCCTGCCGTAGAATATTTATCAATATTGGAGAATGAAAACTCCTGAATATTTGCAAACATTGCACTTCTTAAGTTTCTTGCATATCCTGCACTTGCTTTCGCAGCCGTCTTACCTGCAATCACACCAAACGCAAGACTGGTAAATGCTACAACTAGCATTGCGATCCCCATTAGGACAACGTATTTCATGTTACCCTTTTCCACACCTTGATCAATGATTAAAGCCATAAGCAATGGAATCATCGCTTCCATGATGGCTTCTAAAATGATGAATACAGGTGTAAGGATGGTTTCTTTCTTAAATTCGCCGATATACTTCATCAACGTCTTTAACATACTTTTCCTCCTGTCTAAGATTCACTGATGGCTTTCGAAAGTTTTTCAAGCACTGAAAATAACAGCTCTTTTTCTTCTTCCGTAACGCTCTTCATCAGATTCTCTTCCTCTTTCATAATGATTTGATGGACAACTTCCGTTATCTCATCCCCTTTTTTTGTTAGCGTAAGCTGCTTTAATCTAGCATCGCTCGATGGTGATTCCCGTTTGATATACCCGTTCTTCTCAAGAAGCTGTAACACGCTGGTCACACTGGATCTTCGAATACTGAATACTTCTTCAATATCTTTTTGATACGCTGGAACCTTCTCGATCTGCGTTTTAATCATGATGAAATGCAGTACTCTCGATTGGACGCTAGTAAGGCCATATTCCGCCACTTTTGCATCAATCTTACGCTTCATAGAATTAGAGATATTATGTATCTCTCTTCCTAACTCTTTTCGCTCCATGGTTCTCCCTTTCTTATCGAGCTAACATATAATCATAAAGTTAGAGTTCTAACTGTTAGATACCTAACATATAATACTTCCTTTCTGCTCCTTATGTCAATGTTGTTTGTATCGATACATTGTTTTTCTATTGAGACGATGCAAAAGTGTGCGAAACACACACTTTGTTCCATGCAAAAAAAGCCGCTGCCTTTTGGCAACGACTTTCTTTTTTATAATACCTTGCTTA
>CALZJY010000133.1 GCA_945787925.1 uncultured Anaerosporobacter sp.
TGGTCAATAGTTGTTCGGGAAGCAAGCCGATGACTTTGGCGGTCGGTTGCTTTAGAAGCAAATCCTCTGGATGTACTTCGGAAATATGAATCGTGTCATGGACAAGCCGGTCAAGGGTTGGATCGATGGCAGATGTACATTTTTTTGTCAGCACTGTTTCTGACATCCACTCTCCTGACTTATATACTGCCACAATGTCTACGGCTGAGGCATCTTTTAAAAGGACGAAATCTGCAAGATAACCAGGGGCGATGGCTCCGCGGTCGGAGAGGCCAAAATAGGATGCTGCACAGAAGGAGGCCATCTTATAGGCAGTCTCTGGAGCTACGCCATTCTGGATGGCAGTCTTTATAATGTAGTCCATATGTCCTTCATTTATAATGTCGTGGATATGGCGGTCATCTGTACAGAACATGGAACGGGAGGCATAAGGCTCCTTGCAGAGTGGCAGCAGGGCATGCAGGTTTTTGCTTGCTGTGCCTTCTCGAATCATAATCCATTGTCCTGCCTGAATCTTTTCGATTGCCTCTTCGGCCGTGGTACATTCATGGTCAGAGTATACGCCGCTTGCAACATAGGCCATCAGATTTGCTCCGCTTAGATTAGGAGCGTGTCCGTCAATGCGTTTCTTATGTTCTAACGTGAGTCTTGTTTTTTGTAACGTTTCTTTGTCACAGTGAAGAACGCCAGGGACATTCATAAGTTCGGCAAGGCCAAGGATTCTTGGATTGGGAAGATACGAGAGAATATCCTTAGAAGTAATGACCGCTCCCGATTCATCAAACGGACAGGAGGGAACGCAAGAAGGTAGCATAAAGAAGATATCCATAGGAAGGGAGTCAGTTGCTTGTAACATGTAGTCGATGCCAGCGGTGCCTAATACATTGCCAATCTCATGAGGATCGGTAATCACCGTGGTTGTGCCGTGAGGAATGGCAGCCTTTACAAATTCAGATGGCCGTACGGTGGTGCTTTCTAAATGGATATGGGCATCGATAAAGCCAGGAACCACGGTAAGCCCCGTACAATCAATTTCCTTGATTCCTTCATAAGAGCCGATTCCTGCAAAGACATGATCGCTAATGGCAATATCAGCTTGTAAAAACTCATTGGTAAACACATTGAGGTAGCGGACATTTTTTAATACGAGGTCTGCCTTTACTTTCTTAGAAGCAATTTCAATTTGTTTTTTATATGCTTGTTTTTTCATTGTCACCCTCCTTTATCACATGACTGGTTGATTGGATTTTTTATATTATACTATATTTCCGCTCTTACGTATTTAGAAATTTTCAGTATGTGAAGAGGAGAGTGCAATAAAGAGGTTCTAGGGGTGGATTAATCCTAGAACCATTTTGATGTAGACTTCAAATAATATCCCATGCTCAGCCCCTTTTATATTCGATTAACGATTAGTGATGCACAAGGCTCAATATCACTTAGTAGCAGATTTCCGTTCGATAAATTAATAAGTGAAAATGATGTAGATAGTTCATTTACGTCAACTAAAGCCATTCCTGATATTTGGCATTGGATTGATTTTGGAGCTGGATAAGGCAGCAGTATTCCTGTCTTGTTATTTCTTAATCCGATAGACGGAGTATCGATATAAGTGCTTCCCTCTATACTAAAATTCCAATGAAACGTATAATATCCTTTTCTTAGAACTCGGATTTCCCCTTTCTCAGCGTTATATGCTATTCCATTAGGTGTTTTTGCACTAATGTCATTAAATTTAATTACATCATTTTTACATATAACACGATTCTTTGATGTTGGATTTAAGCGTAAATCGATTGCTACTTGATTATTATAGGAATTACAACAATGTACATCCTCAACGATCAATCTAGGAAGTTCATTCAAATTATTTTTATTAAAGTGTAAGCTAAGATTATTACTTAAAGCTCCTAACATGATATGAAAAGAAGATTCTCCTGTATTTAGACATTGATAAACTAAGAAAGACACATCAATCATAATATTTTTCTCATAGACGCTAGTCTTATCTATGATAGCATTACAGAAATTATTAATACAAAGCTTACCTAGGTCATGATATTTTATAGAATTATACTTTATATGACTATATATGATATTTACAGATAACGCATTATTATCATAGCAACGATTAATTTTATTAAGTGGTAAATACAAATACCATTTCAAAGAATGCTCCGTACTACAAATATTTAGTGGAAAATTGAGGAGAGTATATTGTGTGAGGTTGTGATATTTATCAATTTTTAGAACATTCGAGTGGAAGAAATTTGTATGTGGGCTTTTACTAGATAAATAAGTAGAGTTTAATGGAAATACGAAAATTCTATTCATAAGTCCTCCCTCCAGGCAAGTTTTGATAGCGGTTTCTAGATAGAAATACACTTGTGTGGTATTTGGAATGGATTATCATTTATATAGGATGAATTGTTCAATTAAGTGTGACAATTCATCCCGAAACACTTTAATTGAATCAGTACATCGATGGGATATCTACCTTTGAAGGTCGCTGAGAGATAGATATGTTTGTCTCTATATACCCACACGAAGGCATCATAATACTTTATACTAATGTGAAAATTCTCATGGTTGCTTGTAGTGATAAAGTAGGCAAAAGTATACTTACTCCTGCAGGAGGGGTAGCTGTATCTACAGTGTTATTATATAAAGCGAATGTTTGACCAGCAGTTACTGATACTATAGCGGTACCGATAATAAATCCATGGTGTACTACAGAAACTACACTACGTCCCACAACAGTAGTATTGCCTTGTCTTAATTCAAGTCTTATTTCATTGGATGATCCATGTATACCTGATATTGAGACGTTCCAATCAAATAGATAAATACCTGTATTACTTATAGTAAAGACACCTGCATTGTTTGTGATTTCAGGGCTTGCAATATTGCTTATTTGAGTGTTATAAGGAACAACAGCGCCATTTGCTACACTAGTAGCATTTGTAAGTCCCACTTCTAATCCAGCTACATCTTGAACATATCTCATAATGCTAATATTGGCAACAATTCCAGAACCACTTGAATCGAGGATATTATTTGATAATATAGCCACATCGCCGGTGTCGTTTCGTAGTCTTAATGTTGTTCCAGCTTGAGCTACAACGATAGCACTACCCGATATAGATCCTGTCTTAAAACTGCTGGTAGATGGATAAAGAGCTGTTTGAGTTGCTGTTGTTGCGACTAAAGTAAAGGTTGGTCCCGATGTTGAAAAAGCAGAGTCTAGAACGACAAACCAATCGACATAGTAATATCCAGCCTTTGTAAAAGTAAACGTAAATGTATTGGTATCATAGGTAATGCTAGTATCTGTTCCAGCAAAATAGTCTAAATTGATATTAAAATCTACTGCCGCTCCATTAGCTATTGTATAATCAGCGGTACCAAATAAGGTGGAATCGGTTTGCCTTTGTACACCGATATATGACATAGAACCACTTCCTAAAATAAGATATAGTGAACGTATACAAAAATGTATACTTATAATATGTTATGTCATACAAGTGAGAGGGTGTGTGATATAACGAAAAAAGGATAGAATCATATGGAATTATTTTGATTCTATCCTTTTTCCTTTATCCTCTATTATTTTTCATTACATGCAGTATCTTGGGCACAAGAATAGGCACAGGATAATTGGCTCATTGGTGATTCGTATGGTTTTACCCAATCTTTCTTGATAGACAATGCTGTGAGGCAGCATCACCTTCTAACATTTGTCCCACTGCTGCAGTATAAATGGCTCTAAGTTCAGGAGTTGTGCTTGTAATTGCGGAGTTTAGATAAAGAAGCGCACCATCCTTGGCAGCTGTCATCATACTTTCACAGATTACTTTATCATCAATATTAATGTTGTCTTTAATAAGCTCTCCAATTACTTTCATCATGTTAGCAGTCCTCCTCGTAATTCATTACATTGTTTTACTTCATAAATTGAATAAATCCATTGATGCGGCCTTCCGTAGCTAGGATAGTTGCTTCGGATTGTCTTTTTAAGTCCTCATCAGTAATGATGGTATTTAAAGCTCGTTGCATTTTTAGCGCATCCGTTTCTGCTTTTAAAATTGCAGTTAATGATAACATTTCCACCTGTGTAAGTTGTTTCATAATAATGCTCCTTTATAGAAATTTTCTAAAATAAATAATATCTGTAGTATGTACGGGAGAAAGTGTTTTATATATAGATTCGTTTGATATGAATATGCGAGAAGATAGTTTAATTTTTAAGTCATATACCTCTAATAATGGCTATGAATACTGTCGATATATTAAAAGTTAAGTATGTAAAAAGGAGAAGTTTATGGAATTTAAGTATGCAAACAAAAGCGAACAGTTACTAAGAGCGAATAGAGTGTTGCTTCTTGGTTACTTAACGTATTTCATATGTATTGCTTTAACAATGGTCTACTTCTGCGGGAAGGGAATCCGTTCTGTAGGAATGACATCTTTTGTATGTAGTATCATTTTGCTTAGTGTACTTGTTTTGGGTGTAGTATACAGAAGATTTAAGGCATCTACAAAGTTAAAATACGTTACATTACCATTTTTATTAGTGGTTAGTTTTTGCGTAGGAATCTCATTCGAGCAAGGTTTCATGCAGTTTTTGGGTGTATTCCCGTTTATTGCAAGTTTACCATCCTATGATAAAAAGTATTTACATATCGGAGGCAGTTTCTATATTGGATTAGAGTTATTCATTACGATAGCTAAAATTACTCAAGGATTCAACCTTGAAGCTGATTTTCCTTTAAATCAAATTATGGTTTTCTTGGTGGTCTCAATTGTTTTCATATTATTATTTTTTGTTAATAAAGTGCTTACTCAATTTAATAATGACTCAATCGGACAAGTTGAAACAGAAAAAGAAAATATTGAAGTAATGATGAATGATGTAATGAATGTTTCTAATGAAGTAGTTGCTGGTACAGTGAATGCAATGAATATTGTAGTGGATCTAAATGAATCAACCAATCTTGTAAAAGGTGCAATGAAAGACATCTCGGATAGTACAGTAAGTACTGCGGAAAACATTCAAATTCAGATGTCTATGACAGCCAATATTCAGCATTCAATTGAACAAACAATCTCAAGTTCTGGACGAATGGTTGATGTGGCAAAAAAATCTGAAAACTTAAATGAGCAATCGCTTAAGTTTGTGAATCATCTTAAGGATCAATC
Organism: uncultured Anaerosporobacter sp.; assembly: GCA_945787925.1. Taxonomy (GTDB): domain Bacteria; phylum Bacillota; class Clostridia; order Lachnospirales; family Lachnospiraceae; genus KM106-2. The sequence goes on from CALZJY010000133.1 coordinate 5,200, forward strand.
TCACGTTATTTCTGAAACCAATGCTGATGTGGCATCCGCTATGGAAGTATTAAGAGAAAGAGCAGATGAAGTAAAAAGTATTGCTAGTACAATCTTTTCTATCTCAAAGCAGACAAATCTCCTCGCACTTAATGCTTCTATCGAAAGTGCAAGAGCAGGGGAAGCGGGACGTGGATTTGCGGTAGTAGCGGAGGAAATCAGAGAACTAGCGGAAAGAACAAGACATGAGATGGAAAGTATTTCAAAAATATTTGATGAATTATCATATAATGCGGAAGAAGCATCACATGCTGTTCAAAAGTCTATCGCTGCAACTTCAACACAAGAAGAATTAATCTCTCAAACTTCAGAAGCAATTAACGAGATGAATGAAAATGTAAACGGATTAATTTTAGAAATTCAAAGTATTGATCAAATGCTTGCCAACTTATCCTCAGCGAATAACCAAATTGTTCAGAACATCACAAATCTCTCTGCTACCACAGAAGAGGTTACCGCTTTATCATCACAATCTGCCGACCTATCAGTAACCAACATGGAAAATGCAGATGAAGCAAAGAATCAGTTAACAAAAGTAATTGAAATATCTCACAAGCTTGATAAATATAAAGCGGAATAAAAGTATTTGATAAGGTAGAGCCGTAGTGAATGTAAGTGATACATTTGTTACGGCTCTTTTTTATTTACGGGAGCAATGAGCCAAAGTCTGTATTGCACAGGACTCATTCATGAATTAAAAGAGTTAAAGAAAAAGGGTAAGGTCAAAGGTTATGTGGGTTTCAGTCCCGTAAATGAAAAACGACCTCGCTAGGGATGCAACGATGTCATTAAAAAAGGGGAGGATAAGTATGCTGGTCCTAGGCTTGGAAACCCTTTAAAATA
>CALZJY010000134.1 GCA_945787925.1 uncultured Anaerosporobacter sp.
GAGAGAATTGGCAGGTTTGCAGTCTTTAACTTGTAGGTTCCTGGTCCAAAGATATCTGCGATCTGTCCTTGGCAGACGAAGATGGCACATTGGCTCTCTCTTACGATTAACTTGGCTCCTTCCTTGATTTCATTGTCTGGACGGGAATACTTGCTTACGATAAGCTTGTCTGAGGGATCGATGTACTCGATTACGTCGATAAATTGATTTTTAAAGATAGGATTGCTGTGTTGTATTTTGAGTAGTAGCACCACAATAGGTACATCTTCCATTCTCCATTGGTGCACCACAAATACTGCAAGTTTCGTTCATTCTAATACCTCCATAGATGATGATAGGATAATTATACCATTATTATCCGTGTCGTACTACATAGGAAAGGAAGATATATTTTCGAATGGATGTGAAAATGGTATACTGGAAGGGAAGGAGTGATGCGAATGAAACAGTGGAACGGACAGACGAAAAAGAAGAAATACCTTTCTAAGAAGGATATCTTATCCTATTACTACAGTACATATATTGGGCTTGCAATCCTGTTACTGTTGTTGATTGCAGTGAAGCTTGGCACGTTCCCAATCCCATTCACCCTTGGACTGATCGTGCTTGTCATAGGACGCATATTATATGGGGTGAAGGTGCATTTAGATGCAATTTCTTGTCCATTTTGCGGGAATGGAGAGTTAAAGAAGAGGTGGATTACCAATCTTTATTATCTTGCCATGCTGCCATTAGAAAAGGACTATTATGTATGCCCCAACTGCGGCCAATATATCGAGATTCGGGATTGTGAGGAATAAGGATTCCATCAATTACCTTGCGAAATAGGGTAAGGAAGTTATGGAGATGTGTCGATTATTGCTACACAGATTGAAATGAATGCTTGGAGAGAGACGATGTTTGGCAGGAGAAAAAAGAAGAAAGAACAATTTGTATTAGATATAGACAGTGTAATGGCATATTTTGAGGACAACCATTATGTAGGGAGACGTTATCGAAAGACTGCGACGTCGAAAGATCATGCAGAGAAGGAGATTGTGGATTGCCTAAACCATATGGAATGGATCCATGGGTATGAAGCAGCAGGAATCAACTATGTGGTCTATCGTGGAAAAAGCAGATACTGGAGCGATAGGTTCTTTAAGAAATCAAAAGAGGTCGCGCAAAATACGGCAGGTGCGGAAGGGCTTTATAACAATGCCAATAGCGATATCGAGAACTTTGTGATTCGAGATTCGCAAGGAATGACATTTTACATGTTGCGAGTAGGAGCCGATTTGATTACTACCTGCGTGGAAAAAGAAAGAGAAGAGGAAATCAAGCGTGTGTTTGGAGAACTGAACACCTTTATTGCTAAACGAGTAACATAAGAGAGGGCAATCTCCGTAAGGGAGGTTGCTCTTTTTTTATTTAAAAATATGATAAAATGTTAGAAGAAAGAACATTTAATGCATGGGAGGGGACAAAGATGAAACTTTTGCTGTTATGTTTACATGGATTTGAGGAGTATGGATTTTATGAGGAAGCATATAAAGAACCTACCTTAGAGTTGATCCGCTCGTTTGCTGCGGCGAAAAAACCAATCGCTTCGGTATGCGTGGGGGCATTTCCAGTAGCCAAAAGTGGAGTGTTAAAGGGGAAAAAGGCAACGACCTATCATTTAAGAGGTGGTTATAGACGAAAACAGTTAGAGAAGTTTGGTGTCGTTTTAGGGGAGGAATGGCTTCAGATAGACGATGGAATCATTACCTCATCCTGTCCAAAGACAGCGCCGGAAGTGGCATATCAGTTATTAGAGATGCTGACGAACAAAGAGAAAGCCGATGAGGTAAGGGCAGGAATGGGATATTAATATTTGTACATAATCAAAAATAAAAACGAAGCAGGAACATATAGAAGCAGAACGTAGAAAAGACAAGGAAATCAAATGAAAGGTTTGCGAAAACGATTGAATTGTAGTAACATAAGGAGTGGCAAAGAATTATGGAGATTTAGGAGAAAAAATATGACACAGGAACAAAAATCAATCGCAGTATTTGATTCAGGTGTTGGTGGAATCAGTGTGTTAAGAGAATTGGTATCGTTAATGCCAAATGAAAATTACGTGTATTTCGGAGATTCTCTTCACGCTCCTTATGGTACCAAATCAATCAAAGAAGTGTACCAACTATCCATTCATAATATTGAGTACTTGATGACGAAAGGCATCAAAGCCGTTGTCATCGCATGTAATACTGTTACAAGCGTAGCCGTAAATGATTTAAGAGATAACTATGTCAACATGCCGATTATCGGAGTCGAACCTGCGTTAAAGCCAGCCGTACTCCAAAATCAAGGCGGACGTGTGCTAGTGATGGCCACTCCGATTACAATTCAAGAGCATAAATTTAGCAAGTTAATGGATACATATCGAACGATGGCCGACATTGTACCATTACCATGTGGAGGATTAGCAGACTTGGTAGAGCAAGGTGAGATCACAGGAGCTAGGATCGAGGCGTATTTAGAAGAAGTATTAGCGCCATATCTAGAACCAAAGATTGATGCGGTCGTATTAGGATGTACCCATTATCCATTTGTGAAGGAAAGTATTGCGAAAGTCATTGGTTATCCGGTTAAGTTTTATGATGGCGGTCTAGGTACTGCAAAAGAAACGAGAAGACGACTAGAACAAAAAGGCATTCGAAATACAAATGATAAACAAGGAACTGTAACAATGATCAATAGTTTAGGGGATGAGAGAATGATTGACTTATCCTATGAATTATTGGGAATGGAACAGGCAAATAAATAAAAAACAGCACGTTTTACACGTGCTGTTTTTTATTTAGGGGAAGATTTTATAAAAAAGTTAACTGCTAAATGTTGCTGTCTAAAGATAGTATAAGGTAGGATTGTGAAGAGGACATATGCAAATTGTGAACAAAGGGTGAAGTTTGGCGCAGAAAATGAAAAGGTTTTTATTCGAGATAAAATGCGCTATAATGTCTGGTGTAAAATATTGTAAATAAAGAAGGGAACCATATGAAGAGAGTAGTCATTATAGGGGCGGGACCTGCAGGTATTACCGCAGGCTACGAATTGGTAAAGAAGTCATCCGAATATGAAGTGTTGATCTTAGAAGAAACGAAAGAGATTGGTGGTATTTCAAGAACGGTACGCTATCATGGAAACCGTATGGATATCGGAGGTCATAGGTTTTTCTCAAAGGAGCAAGAAGTGGTAAATTGGTGGAATGAAATTATGCCACAACAAGGAAGGAAAGCGTATGATGACAAGGTGCTAGGAAGAAAGGTTCCATTGGCAAAGGGCGGACCAGATCCAGAAAAACAGGACAGGGTCATGCTTACAAGACATAGGGTATCTAGGATCTACTATAAGAAAAAATTCTTTGACTATCCAGTCAAGATGAATACCAGTACGATTAAGAACATGGGATTTGCAACGACGGTGAGTGCCGGAGCAAGTTATTTATTTTCTGTAGTACATAAACGAAAAGAAGATTCTTTGGAGGATTTTTATATCAATCGATTTGGAAAGAAGCTATATTCCATGTTTTTCGAAGGCTATACCGAAAAGCTATGGGGACGCCATCCGAGAGAAATCAGTGCCGATTGGGGCGCACAACGTGTGAAAGGATTATCGATTCTTGCCATCTTAAAGGACATCATGGGCAAGGTGCTTCCAGGCAAGAAAGACAATCGCCATGTCGAGACATCCTTGATTGAGCAGTTTTCCTATCCAAAGTATGGTCCAGGCCAGTTATGGGAGGCAGCTGCGCAAGAGTTTGAGAAGATGGGGGGAAAGATCTTGTTAGGATGCAAGGTCGTTTCCGTTGCAACCGAAGGAAGCGAGGTAAAATCGGTTACGTACGAAAAGGAAGGAAAGCAAGTAACCCTAGATGCAGATATCGTGATTTCTTCCATGCCATTAAAAGACTTGGTGGCAGGAATGAACGATGTGCCAGAAAAAGTGGCTTCGATTGCAGCAGGATTACCATATCGCGACTTTGTAACGGTAGGAGTATTAGTACATAAATTAAACTTAAAAAATGAAACGAAGTTAAAGACCCTTGCCAATATCGTTCCAGACTGCTGGATCTATGTACAGGATGTGGGCGTAAAGCTAGGCAGAATCCAAATCTTTAATAACTGGTCTCCATACCTTGTAAAGAAACCAGCAGATACGGTATGGATTGGATTAGAGTACTTCTGCACAGAAGGAGACTCCTACTGGAACATGGCGGAAGAGGACTGGATACGGCTTGGAACAAAGGAATTAATCAAGATGGGTGTGATTTCGAAAAAAGAGGATGTGCTAGATGCCCATAGGGAACAGGTAAAGAAAGCATATCCAGCATATTTCGATACTTATGCACAGATCGATGAATTGATCGCGTATTTAAATCAATTTAAAAACTTATACTGCGTTGGTCGAAATGGACAACATCGTTATAACAATATGGACCACTCCATGGTGACGAGTTTTGAAACCGTACGAAACATCTTATCTGGACGGATGGATAAGGAAAACATTTGGAATGTAAATACGGAGAAGGAGTATCATGAAACAAAAGACGGAGAATAAGTATTGGTGGCTGTTTGCCAGCGTTGGAGTCTGGCTTACGGCAATGATTCTAGAGGGAATGCATCGTGTGGATACTGAAGAGCTTGTGCTGCCTGTAATGGCACTCCTGCTAATTGGGTCCTCTGTATGGTGGTCATTACATAAGGGGGCAGACCGCATGGAGACGCTCCTCCTTGTCTTTCTTGGAGCGTCGTTTTTCCTGCGATTATTGTATTGCGTGGACCAGCCATTTAATTGTTCCCTTCATGATCTTGGGACGGCATATCCACAAAAAGAAGGATGGTATCAGGATGGACATCTTGGATATCTGCAAGAAATCTTTCAGAAGGGGGCACTTCCAGAAGGCGACCCAAGGGAGAAATGGAGCTTTTATAACCCACCCTTTTTCTATGTGGTAGCAGCGTTGATGTTAAAGGTTCAGAGCCTGTTTGGAATATCCATGCCTCGGAACTTAGAGAACTTGCAGTTGTTTACGATGTTTTTTGCAACGGCTGCGATCCAAGTGTCAGTAGCCATTCTAAGGGAGTTTCAAATCAAGGGAAAGGCACTCCTATTGTCTGTGGCACTCGTTGCCTTTCATCCCTATTTTTTTCTTGGTGGAGCAGCGCTCAATAACGATATGTTGTCAGTGCTGGCCATTTTCGTAACACTGCTCTATACGATTCGCTGGTATAAGGAGATGCGTACGAGTCATATCGTGATTTTGGCATTCTCCATCGGGCTTGGAATGATGACGAAGCTATCGGTTGGACTGATCGCCGTTATGGTGGCAATCGTATTTTTAATCAAGTTTTATAAGTCGAAGCAGTATCTGGCATGTATCAAGCAGTTTGTGTTATTTGGAGTGCTCTGTATTCCGCTTGGGATGTATTGGCCGATTCGGAATGCGGTGTTATTTGGAATGCCTCTCGTATATGTACAGGCGCTTCCGTTAGAGGATCCACAGTTTGTTGGATATGACGTGCTAAAGAGACTGAGCCTGTTGGATTTGCAGGGATGGAAAGATCCGTTTCTACGGTTCGATGCGGAAGTTGATTACAATCTATGGACTTGCCTTGCAAAGACTGCCGTATTTGATGAGAAATCGGTGGAAGTTTCCCAGTGGCAAATCGTTATGGTAGCAAAATGCTTGCTTTACACAGGAGTAGGGCTCGGCGGGACTTCGGTAGTATTAGAAATCCTGCACATTGTAAGGAGGGAAGCAAGCCGGTTGATGCTTGCCATGAAGGCATTGGTAGTCGTGTTGTTCTTAGGAAGCTATATAAAGTTCTGTTTCCAGTTCCCAATGATCTGCTCGATGAATTTCCGTTATGTCGTGCCGGTGCTTCTTGTGATTGCAGTAAATGTAGGACTATATGAACAGAGCAGCAAGGCAAAGCGAGCAGGAAAGGCACTCATAGGGGGCATAAGCGTCCTATTCGTACTCTCCGCCATCGTCATGTATGGTGTACTCCAG
>CALZJY010000135.1 GCA_945787925.1 uncultured Anaerosporobacter sp.
AAAAGCCGATACATTAGAAGAATTAGCTGAAAAATTAGGTGTTGATGCAGAAGGATTAAAAGCAACAGTAGCAACATTTAACAAAGCGGTAAAAGGTGAAATCGCAGATCCATACCGTGAAACAGCATTCACTAATGAAATCAATGAATCTGGCCCATACTACGGCGTTCAAGTAGAATCTGCAATCCACATGACTAGAGGTGGCGTTGTTGCCAACGAAAAAGCAGAAGTTCTTACAAACGACGGCAAAGTAGTAGAAGGTTTATATGCAGCTGGTGAAGTTACAGCAACAAGCCAGGCATACAGTGCAGCAGTAATCTTCGGTAGAATCTCTGGTGAAGAAGCAGCAAAATTCATTAAAAAATAAAATATATTGATTGTATAAATTAAGAGGGCATCCGAAAGGATGCCCTCTTTTGTGTTAACATTTTTCAGGTTCGTCGTATTCTACACCAAATGTATCTACTGTCATAGTTTTGATTCTTTGGTCTTCAAGTGGACGGTCGCTGTAGTCAGTTGCTACAGTAGCGATTGTATTAACAACGTCCATTCCTTCGATTACTTGTCCGAATGCTGCATATTGACCATCTAAGTGTGGAGAATTTTTGTGCATGATAAAGAATTGGGAACCAGCAGAGTTTGGCATCATGGAACGAGCCATACTGATTACACCAGCAGTGTGTTTTAAGTTGTTAACCACACCGTTTTGTTTGAATTCTCCTTTAATGCTATATCCTGGATCTCCCATACCATTTCCGTTAGGGCATCCACCTTGAATCATAAATCCATTGATTACACGGTGGAAGATTAATCCATCATAGAATCCTTTTTTTACTAAAGAAATAAAGTTGTTTACTGTGTTTGGTGCAACAGAAGGGTATAATTCTACTTTAATTTGGTTGCCATCTTCCATTTCAATAGTAACAACAGGGTTTTTATTTTCCATAATTTATGTTTCCTTTCCATAATAAAGAATTTCTCTTTTACTATAATACTGGATTCACCACAAAAAGTAAATGCCCTTTTAGTATGCCCAAAATATGAAAGGAAAAATCAAGGGAGCCTTAGTTTCCCTCAGAGATCTTTGGGATGAACTGCTTTTCAAGCAACCAGTTCACTCGTTTGAATTCTTCAGTAGGATCTTTTACTTTGCAGAATTCCAAAGGCTCTGGGAGATAGTCGGTCCAATAACATTCGACACTATGATCGTTGATTAAATTGCTGAAACACTGACAAAGTTTGCAGGCAGCACCATCAACCTTCATTACTTTATTATGTTTTCGGCAGTAAATATAACCATCAGAATCTGGATAGTTAATATGCGTCACTTGCCCTAATATATTATGATCTTCCTCAAGGGAAGAAATAACGGCCTTATTGTAGATAAGGCGACATACCCATGCTCGTAAGTCGTGGGTTCCATTAATCACGAATTCCTGACCTATGTTAGATGATTGAAAATAATCCTTTCCTGGAATAAATCCATTGGTATAATTGTTATGATAGGAAATAGTCACATCTTGCTGTCGGAATAAATCGGGAAGAATCCACTTGTGATACGGTAATCCTTGCTTTGTTAAGATAAGGTTTTGAGCAAAGACAAGTTGTCCAAATCCATCTTGTTTATTATTATAACTTAGTTTTTTTGTTGGAAGATAAACGGAATAGTGTTTAGAAGTTTTTATAAAATTATCCACAAGTTTGTTCCATGTGTATTTTTTCAGAATGAAGTTTTTGTTCTTGATAATCGAACCGATTTGTAAGTAAGAACATATGATATGTAAATCAGGAGCATCGGATACATAAGTGAGCTGATGCTGGTCATCGTATGTTGTTTGTCGAAACCAACCAAAGAAAAGAAAAATATCACCAACGGATACTTTTTGACTACTTAGGTGGCCTTCGCTTGGGCCATATTGTGTGAAAGTTGGCTTCCAATCCTTTGGAGTAGAGTATGTGTCTGGGGATATGTCTGGACTTGGAAAGCATCTTGCATCCTTTAATTCTTCTGCAATGCTAGGATTTAGCTGGCGTATGATGTCAAGATAAGACGTGCCTTGATAGAACAATTCATCATATCGTAGGAAACCTGCGTCATCTGGTCTTGGAAGCAAGAGCAGGGTGCCATCAGGTAGAATAGGACTCGGAATCTTGCCATGTTTCATGTCAAAACCCTTCCTGCTAAGTATTACTTTCATTTGCATACCTCCTTGATACAAACTATCTTAATTATAAGGGATTTTCTTTAGAAATACAATAAACGAAAGGAATAAAATGGTAAGAAAGTGTATAATGATTGCATAAGAATAGAGAGGGGAGAATAAAGTGTATCGTTCATTTTACAAAAACTTGTTTCGAGTCTTCGTAGCCATCGGCATCCTATTCTGTATAATAGGAGGAATCTTATTTTTTGCTTTGGGAAAACAAGCAGGACAGTTGATGCATAGTGATGGAACGCCGTCGGGACTGTATTTGAACCTGTTCTTGCTTGTTGATTTTGCAGGCATTGGCGCGGCATTTATGCTTATGGGATGGATTGGACTCTATTACAGACAAAGAAAAGAAAAAAATCAGCAAAAGTTGAAAGAGCACGGAAAGAGGCTGGATGCAACGGTCATTCGTGTAGAACGTAATCTGTTTGTCAGCATGAAAGGGCGTCATCCATATCAAGTAATTGCAGAATATATTGACGAAAGTACAAAGACCATTTATCATTATCGAAGTGAGTGCATAAAGGAGGAACCTCATATACAGAAAGGCGAAGACTTTGTTAGTGTCTATGTAGATCCGGAAAATTATAAGAAATATTATATGGACATTTCAGATTTAGTCGAACTAAAAGGGTATAAGGTGGAAAATTTGTGATGAAGTCAATCAAAGAATATTTGAAGTTAGAGGAAAGCAAGGAGCAGAAGTTTCTTAAACTGTATCAAGAAATCATGCAAGACACCAGGCTTGAGGAAATGGAAGCATGTATTCAGCATGGTCGTACCGATTGCCTAAGTCATAGTATTGCGGTGGCGTATTATTGCATGGCGCTTGTACAGATATTATCCTTGCGGGTAGATGAACAAAGTCTGATTCGAGGTGCACTCTTACACGACTATTTCCTATATGACTGGCATCAGAAAGATAAGAGCCACTCCTTGCATGGATTCCGTCATCCTGCGACATCATTAAGAAATGCGAAACGGGATACGAGAATCAATCGGATTGAAGAGGATATGATCAAGCATCATATGTTTCCGTTAACGCTTCAACCACCCAAATCGAAGGAAGCTGTGGTGTTGTGTCTAGTAGATAAGGCATGTTCGATCTATGAGTTAAGAAGAATCAAAAGATATAGGAGACTATCAAGGCTCGTAATGGTATAATGAAATCGAATGAGTATGAAGTGAGGCAAAAACTATGGGCATGATCAATGCTATGAAATTGAAAGCAAAATGGGAGAAGTTCTGTAAGAACCATCCTAAAGTTCCTCTATTTGTAGACAAATGCAATGAGCAGTTACTGACAGAAGGAACCATTATTGACATTAAGGTCACAAGACCAGATGGTACGACGTTATGTACCAACGTAAAATTATTACCAGAGGATCTTGAATTATTACAAGATTTTAAATCTGCGCAATAGGGAGAGATGAATATACGATGACAAAGAGAAAACAAATATCCGATTCAATTGAATTAGCTGTTTTTTTAGCAATTTCAGGCGGATTTATGGATGCGTATTCCTATATCTGCCGTGATGGTGTATTTGCAAATGCACAAACGGGAAACATCCTGTTATTAGGAGTGAACTTATCCGAGGGGAAATGGATCGAGGCATGCAGATATATTGGACCAATTGCAGCGTTTTCTATTGGAATTGGATTTGCAACGATTCTTAAACACTGGCTTAGAAAAGACCATTTTCTACATTGGAGACAAATTGCCTTATTAGTGGAACTGGCCCTTTTATTCGGTGTTGGACTCGTGCCAAGAGGTTATAGCCTATTAGCCAATAGCCTTACGTCCATGGCATGTGGAATCCAAGTGCAGAGCTTTCGAAAGATTAAAGGAAATGCAGCAGCGACTACGATGTGTATAGGAAACCTTCGTTCGGCAACGGAAGCCATTTGTAACTGGTGGTATAAGAAAGATAAGGAAGCGGGGAAGAAGGGCTTACTATATATTGGTGTCATTGTTAGTTTTGCAATTGGAGCCATCTTCGGAAATGTTTGTATCAAACGATTGGAAGAGAAGGCAATTATGGTCAGCAGTGTGATTCTATTTATCAGCTTCCTCATCATGTTTATTGATTTGGAAGGCAAAGAAGAAAAACCAGTACGATCCTTGCTACAAGAATAGAATACGGTTAGAAGGAAGGAGTCACTATAAGAAGGCAATGTCATTAAGTTAAGAATAGACATTGTCCAAAAGGCTCATTCAAAAAGCATTTAAAAACTATTTTTAGTTTTTAGATGCTTTTTTTGCATCACAAAAAGACAGATTGCCATCTGCCTGAAAATCATATATATTGTTATTGTTAGGCTACTCTGTAGAGGAAACTTACTGAACCTTGGATTCTGACTTTGCGAGGGTCGTGGCGTCCTGTTCTTACCGGTAGGATATATCTTCTTATGAGTGCTTCGATAGCTGGTGGCTTATGTTCCTCCCTTAGTTTTAAGAAATACCTGCATATGTGAATTGCCATGGTGTAATTCACTTGATAATTATGTTTTGTGTCTTTTTGGGAAAGGATTACACTTGTGGTAATAAGCTCACAAAAGTTATACATAATCATGCGTGCAAGGATTTCTTGGGTGATATAGGCCACCTTTTTTGCGTGAAAATTGGTTAGGCCAATCGCATATTTCAATTCTCTAAATGAAGTTTCAATTCCCCAGCGAAGGTGATATAGCTCTTTAATACGAGTTGCTGGGAACTCCTCTTTATCAAGGTTTGTGACAATACATTCATAGCTATGCTCTGAGAGTTTAAATCGAACGATCCGAAAGGAAATAGGGTAGAATACATTTGTATGTAAGTCTAGATAATCAAATGTTGATTTTCTTGTCAAAATCTTATACTTAGACGTATTCTCCTTCACTTCATTCGTTTGTTTGCGTGTTAAGGAAGTATTGACGATGATATCAAACTCCTCTTGCTTTGGTAATTCAAATCCTGAAAGTATCCCCTTACTGTTTATATCTTTTACACGAATTAAATAGTTCCATGCCTTCTTTTCTGCGTGGGCAAAGACATTATAACTTTCGTAGCCTCTGTCGGCCATAATGATTACTTTTTCTTTTAATCTTGAACGGTCAATCATGTCGGTCATAGCACGATATTCATTTTTTCTTCTTACAGGCTGAATAATTGCATCAATATATCTACGTTCTAATACATCATACAGAGCATTTAGATGCAGTTGATTAAATCCCATCTCTTTTGACGTAGGTTGAACGTAGGTATCTTTATCTTCTGAATTTCTTGAAATATTAATATCAGAACCATCACATGCAAGAAGGGTATATCCCTGGTATTTTTTCTTTCCAGGGAAAGAAGCATTGAACTCATGGAATAGAAACTCGAATGCTTCTGGAAGCAACTTTTGGCGTTGCTGGTTAAATGCAGATACAGTAACGGCATTAAGATCATAACTAAAGTATTCAAGGATCTCTTTAGAAAGCGTGCCTCCTTCCATCGTTAAAAGGAAGTGAATCAATGTCTCGAAATTAAGTTTACGATTTCTTGTAAAATCAGAGTTTGGATTTTGAGAAAAAAGAGCCGAAATCTCAGACAGCTCCCTAATTAATGCTGATAATTTCTTTTTGACAATAGTAGCAAATGTGTTCATATGAAACCTCCTAAAAAAAGTGTATATTTAAGGGCTTCGCCACATTTTTTTGTTACTTTTGTCAAGTGATTTTTTGAATTATTACGAAAAAAAGAACAGAGTATATATTTCTACATACTCTGTTCTAAAAAAGCTGCATGGCAATATCATTAACTTAATGACATTG
>CALZJY010000136.1 GCA_945787925.1 uncultured Anaerosporobacter sp.
CATTCTTGAAATGTAAGAACCGAGAATTCCTATACATAGTAATTGTATTCCGCCAATAAAGATGATGATACAAGCAAGAGATGGCCATCCACCAACAGAGTTTCCGAAAATAAGTTGACGAATAATAATAAAAAGAATAGAAAGAAAACCAACCCCTGACATAAGAGTGCCTATTAACGAAGCGATAGAAAGGGGAGCGGTAGAGAATGCTTCAATTCCTTCAATAGAGTAAAGGAATAGTTTCCAGAAAGACCATTTGGTTTCTCCAGCAACACGTTCCACGTTTTCAAATTCTATCCATTTGGTTTTAAATCCTACCCACCCAAATAATCCTTTGGAGAAACGATTGTATTCTCCCATGCTTAAGATTGCATCTACAAATTGCCTTGTCATAAGTCGATAGTCTCTAGCACCATCAATAATTTCGGTTTTAGAGATAGAATTCATTAGGCTATAGAATTTATGAGCAAAGAAGGAACGAATTGGCGGTTCACCAGTTCTAGTTGCACGTCTAGTTGCAACAGAATCATAGCCTTCATTAATGATTGCATCATACATTTTTGGAAGCAAAGAAGGTGGATCCTGTAGGTCCGCATCCATAATGGCAACTAAATCTCCAGATGCATTTTGAAGCCCTGCATAGATTGCGGATTCTTTTCCGAAGTTTCTAGAAAAGGAAATATATTTTATTCTTGAATCATTTTTTGCAAGAGATTTTATAATAGATAGAGTATTGTCACTGGAACCATCATTTACAAATAAAAATTCAAATTCGACTAATTCCATAAGTGTTGCAATACGACAAATTTCATTATAAAAAAGACCGAGTGATTCCGATTCATTATAACATGGAATAACGGTTGTAATTTTCATAGGATTGGCCTCCAGTAATTATTTCTTGTAAATAGTCCATATAATACTAGCATAGATAATGTGTATCTTCAAGTATTATACGGAAATACAGAAAACAGGCACTACGCTAGATTGGTTAGCGTAATGCCTGTTTTTGTTATATGTTTAAGTATTTGAAAGTCGCATGCAGCATCTGACTCGACATATAGGCAAAGGACTTCAACGGATTCGTACCAAGATAGCGATGCACCTTATAGTTCATCTTTGCCGACTTTAGCTTGTTACGGCTCTTGCCATGAGTGCTAAGTCGATATTTTAAAAGAGGTTCATTAATTCCATAAGCAATCTTGTACTTTTTTAGTACCTTCAACCACATTAAGTAATCTTCGTGACTGTCGTCATGTTCCATATAGAATTCTCTGGCGACAGCAGTCTCCATAAGTACTGAGCTACAGTTGATAATATTATGTTTTACTAATGCCTCATAGCTGATTTCTTCACGAACTGGGATGGTATTTCCTGTCGGGTTACCATTATCATCAAAAAGCTCTCTTGCCGTATAGGTAAGTACACAGTGTTTCTCCTCAATCAATGCTACCTGGCGCTCTAGTTTGTCAGAAGTCCACCAGTCATCGGTATCTAAGAACGCGATATACTTTCCTTTGGCCATCGCAATCCCTTTATTTCGGGAAGCAGCAACACCGATATTTCGTTCATTTTCAATGATGGTAATTGCTTCATGGTCTCGATATCGTTTCAAAATCGAAGCAGTGTTATCACTAGAGCCATCGATGATGATGATAAGCTCATAGGAGATGGATGTCTGACATAATACGGATTCAATCGCTTTTTCGATATATTTTTCCGCATTGTAAGCTGGCATAACTACGGATACTAAAGGTGTATTCATATTCATTTGCCCCCATTTGTTTATATCTTAAAACTGTACATGTATCTTAGCATAAATGAAATTTTATGTAAATGGTAAGTGATTTCAAAATATGGGGGAACACAGAAAAGACACAAAATATTGTTAGGATTTGTTGCATATACTAAAAATAGAATGGTAATTGTCTTTTCCACATAGTAATGATATAATACTAGGAGCCATGCTATATGGTATATATTTCAAGATGAATGAGAAAAGTAGGGAAATACATGAATGACGTAAATAAATTAAATAACAGAGAGCGCTTCAAACGCCTGATTCATTTCATCGTAAGTGCGATGATCGTTGTATGTGAAGTGCTGATTTTTGCGTATGTATGGTATGAATGCTACAGTCCAAGTGCAGGAGATCCATATTCGTTATATCGAAAAGGACACTGGGCAGTCATCGGTATTTATGCATTAATCATCATACTTCTGACAAAAACGTTTGGAGGATTTAAGATCGGCTACTTAAGAGGGATCGATGTCATGCTATCGAATGTGTTAGCAATCATCGTTACCAATGTGGTAGCATACCTTCAAGTATGTCTGGTTACTCATCAATACTTAAACGTACAGCCATTGCTTCGTATGACGGTAGTAGAGATTATCTTAATCGCGATTTGGACATATATGATGAAATTTATCATGCAACGCTTGTATCCACCAAGACAGATGATCGTCGTATATGGAAAATATTCACCGAAGGATTTGATCAGCAAGATCAATACGAGAAAGGACAAATACAATATTTGTGCAAGCATCAATATCTCTGCTGGCATTGAAAAGGTGAAGGAAGAAGTACTGAATTATGAGGCGGTTGTAATTTGTGATGTTCCATCCGAGACGCGAAATGTAATTCTAAAGCATTGTTTTGATCATTCCATCAGAACCTATGTGACGCCTAAGATTTCGGATATCATGATCCGTGGCGGAGACAGCATCCATTTATTTGATACCCCATTAATCTTATCGAGAAATCATGGGTTATCTATTGAACATCAGTTTGGAAAGAGAATCATGGATATCGTGTTATCCTTAATCGCATTACTAATCTTATCACCGTTTATGCTTCTTAGCGCAGTATTAATCAAGTGCTATGACGGAGGTCCAATCTTCTATACACAAAATCGTCTTACGATTAACGGGAAAGTATTTCGAATCATCAAGTTTCGAAGCATGTGTGTGGATTCTGAAAAACATGGTGCAAGACTTGCGAAAAAGAATGACGATCGAATCACGCCGATTGGACGATTCTTGCGTAATATCCATTTTGATGAGATTCCACAGTTATTCAATATCTTAAAAGGGGATATGTCCTTTGTTGGTCCGAGACCAGAGCGTCCGGAAATTGCAGAGGAATACAAGACGGAAATTCCAGAGTTCCATTACCGTTTAAAAGTAAAGGCGGGACTTACCGGATATGCACAAGTCTATGGAAAGTATAATACGACTCCATATGACAAGTTAAAATTAGATATGTCTTATATTATGAACTATAGCTTATGGCTTGATTTCAAGCTTCTAATCTTGACATTTAAGATCATCTTCAAGAAAGAAGCAGCAGAAGGCGTAGATAGCCATCAAGTAACAGCGAGTAAGAAATAAATCGAAAGACGTGTTTTCCTTTGGGAGAATGCGTCTTTTTCATTGCATTGAGACTGGTGAGTTGATAAAATTACTATAGGTATGTAGATGGGAAGCAAAAAATGCAAAATACCGTACTACAGCAAACCATTAGGAAATATATATATTTTGGGTATGATTCATTACATTCATGGTAATCTGGAGGTTTTAAACCATTATATAAAACAGATGTATAAAATGGTTTAAAACATGACACGATATAACATGATTCAAAAAGGCTGTTACACGGACTGGATTTGCTGTGTAAATTCATTACAGTTGTTGACAACACCTATGACTTACGTTATAATACCTAGAATGTATATGTAGATACGTAGTGTCATATAATGCACTAAAATAACCGCAGAATAATTCGCATTTGGAAGGGTTTTGCGGCTCGAAAAAAACCATATAAGTTGGAGGTTGGGTTTAGATGGCAGATAAGAAGAACATACTAACATATAAAGGACTTGTAAAGTTAGAAGAAGAATTACATGATCTTAAGGTAAACAGACGTAAAGAAGTTGCTGTTAAAATCAAAGAAGCGAGAGAGCAAGGAGATTTATCCGAAAACGCAGAATACGATGCAGCAAAAGACGAACAAAGAGACATCGAAGCTAGAATCGAAGAACTTGAAAAAATCCTTAAGAATGCTGAAGTTGTTGATGAAGACGATGTAGACATCAACGTAATCAACATTGGTTGTAAAGTTAAAATTTATGATATCGAATTCGAGGAAGAATTAGAATATACAATTGTAGGCTCTACAGAAGCAAACAGCTTACAAGGCAAGATTTCCAACGAATCTCCAGTTGGCCAAGCATTATTAGGTGCTAAAGTAGGTCAAACGGTAGAGGTTGAAACACAAGCAGGACCAATTCAATACAAAATCTTAGAAATCCAAAGATCAAACTAAGAAAGTAATATTTGATAGATTATAATGCAGGTGTCCCGTTTTGAAGCGGGACCTTTGCATTATTTAGAGATAAAATTCTAAAATATGGGAATACTCATAGGAAGAAAATGAACTATAATATGTAAGCCTTACGAAAGGATACATAAAGAAGGAGAGATTTGAAGTGGCTGAAAATAAGAACCATAATAACCAAGAACAGGATCTTAATCAATTACTTAAAGTAAGACGCGAAAAATTAGCGGACTTACAAGCAAATGGCAAAGATCCATTCCAAATTACAAAGTGTGACGTAACTTGTCATACAGCAGATATTAAAGAAAACTATGCAGAATATGAAGGCAAGACAGTAACAATTGCAGGACGTATGATGTCCAAACGTGTTATGGGGAAAGCTAGTTTCTGTAACGTAGCAGACAGAGATGGTAACATCCAATCTTACGTAGCAAGAGATTGCATCGGTGAAGAAGAATATAAAGATTTCAAGAAAATGGATATCGGTGATATCGTAGCGATTACAGGTGAAGTATTTACGACAAAGACTGGTGAATACTCTATCCATGCATCTAAAGTAGTTTTATTATCTAAGAGTCTTCAAATCTTACCTGAGAAATACCACGGTTTAAAAGATACAGATATGCGTTACAGACAACGTTATGTTGACTTAATCGTAAATCCAGAAGTTCGTGATACATTCATTAAGAGATCCGCAATCATTCGAGAAATCCGTAACTACTTAGATGGACAAGATTTCATGGAAGTAGAAACTCCAGTATTAGTAGGGAATGCTGGTGGTGCAGAAGCAAGACCATTCTTAACTCACCACAATGCATTAGACCAAGATTTAAAACTTCGTATTTCTCTTGAATTATACTTAAAGAGATTAATCGTTGGTGGTCTTGAAAGAGTATACGAAATCGGTCGTGTATTCCGTAACGAAGGGTTATCCGTTCGTCACAATCCAGAATTCACATTATTAGAATTATACCAAGCATACACTGATTACAACGGTATGATGGATTTAGTAGAAGACTTATACAAACATGTAACAATGAAAGTATTAGGTACTACAAAAATCAATTACGCTGGTGTTGAAATCGACTTCGCTCAACCATTCGAACGTATCACAATGGTAGACGCAGTTAAAAAATACGCTGGTGTTGACTTCGATGCAATCACAACAGATGAAGAAGCAAAAGCATTAGCAAAACAACACAATGTAGAATTCGAAGAAAGACATTCTAAAGGCGAAATCTTAAGCTTATTCTTCGAAGAATTCTGTGAAGAAAAATTACTTCAACCAACATTTGTAATGGATCATCCAATCGAGATTTCTCCATTAACAAAGAAAAAACCAGAAAATCCAGCATACACAGAACGTTTCGAGTTATTCATCTATGGTAGAGAAATGGCAAACGCTTACTCTGAGTTAAACGATCCAATCGATCAAAAAGAACGTTTCTTAGCGCAAGAAGAACAATTCGCTCAAGGTAACGAAGAAGCGCAACACTGTGATGATGACTTCATCTGTGCATTAGAATATGGTATGCCACCAACAGGCGGTATTGGTATCGGTATCGACCGTATGGTTATGTTATTAACTGACTCTGCGGCAATCCGTGACGTATTATTATTCCCAACAATGAAACCTTTA
>CALZJY010000137.1 GCA_945787925.1 uncultured Anaerosporobacter sp.
ATCAAACCAGCTGTATTGTCTTTGTTTTTCGTGGTACTCTTTGATATTTGCAAGAGATTTACGAATGACTTCTACTAGCTTAGGATCAACTAACGTATAGGCTTCTTCGATTTCTTCTTCTGTTACAACAAGGTTAGAAGCATCAATTTCTACACGGTCAAACTTCTTTGTATAGTCAAATAATGCTTGATCCTTATGTTTGCGAACTTCCTCTATAATTTCTGCTACTGTCTGTTCATATGCTCCATAGTTATTTGGGCTGCGCTTTAACAGATTTTCTAATAAGTTCGTTTTTGTTTCTTCTGTCAATGTTACGATTCTCATTTATGCTTCCTCCTTATTCATAATTTCTTTTAAGTCTTTGATTAACTTGGTGATACGTTCATGTTCCATCTTCATGCTTACCTGGTTCACTACTACGCGAGCAGACAATGGACAAATTTCCTCTAGCACCACAAGTCCATTCTCACGTAAGGTAGAACCCGTTTCTACGATATCTACGATTACTTCGGACAATCCAACGATAGGCGCTAACTCGATGGAACCATTCAGCTTGATAATTTCAACTGTCTGATGTTTCTTATTGTAGAAATAGTCTTTCGCAATGTTTGGATACTTGGTTGCAACACGAATCAGTTCTCCGTGATTAAGAAACTCTCTTGCTTCCTCTGGTCCTGCTACGCACATACGGCATTTTCCAAGGCCGAGATCAAGTACCTCATACATCTTTCTTCCTTCTTCAAGGATGGTGTCCTTACCAACGACACCGATATCTGCTGCTCCGTATTCTACATAAGTTGGCACATCGGTCGCTTTCGCTAAGAAGAATTTCAGCTTTAATTCTTCATTTACAAAGATTAACTTTCTGGAATTTGGATCCTTGATTTCTTCACACGTAATTCCAACCTGTTCTAAAATAGAAAGTGTTTTTTTTGCAAGACGTCCTTTTGCCAATGCAAACGTAATATATTTCATATCGTTTTACCAGCCCTTCTTAGTTTTCTAACGTTTCAATGGTTCCATCTTCTTTTACATAAAGAATACTATTGTTCTGATGTCTCTTTCCATATGCCATATACTCTTCCACTGTCTTAGATGCAATCTTTCGAACTAACTCTACGCGCATGCCTTTCTTACGGAACTGCTTTCCAAGATTAATTGCAATGCTTCTTGCCTCTTCCTCATAAAGAACCATCGTACTGTTATTATTAATCGGGATATCTACCTTTTGTCTCGATAACGCAAGCATTAGCTGGTCAAGTAAGATGACGAAACCAATCGCTGGCGTATCTTTTCCAAACTGGCCAAGCAGACTGTCATAACGTCCTCCTGTGACAATCAGGTTACCAGTACCATATGTATATCCTCTTAAGATAATTCCCGTATAGTAATTATATTTACTAAGCATGCCTAGATCATAGCTAATATATTGATCTAATCCATAAATCTTTAATATTTTGACCAATTCCTCTAATCGCCCAATTGCACGAAGGGATCGCTCGTTATGTACTCTCGCTTTCGCATATGCTAGATTTTCTTCCCCACCGAATAAGGAAGGTAATTTTAAAATCAGCTCTTCTAACTCATTGCTAAGGCCCTTATTTACGATGATGTTTTCTACACCGAATAAGTTCTTGGATTCCATCATGTTTTTGACTTCCATTGCCTCTTCTTCATTTAAGTTGGCTTCTTCAAGGATGCCGTTGATGAAATCTGCGTGACCAATTTCAATCTGAAACTCTTCTAGCCCTGCTTTCTTTAAGGACTCGATCGTCAATGCAATCATTTCCGCATCTGCATCTACAGAATCATCATTCATTAACTCTGCTCCAATTTGCGCGATTTCTTTTAACTTTCCCTGATATCTTCCGCTGTTGATAAATGTATTTCCGTTATAGCAAAGTCTTACCGGCAGTTCTTCTTCTTTAAAATACTTCGCCATACATCTTGCAATCGATGGTGTGAAGTCAGGACGTAGCACTAATGTATTGCCTTCTTTATCAAAGAACTTATACATATCCTTGCTTGGAATCGTTCCCCGTTCCTTATTAAAAATATCAAAATATTCAAACGTCGGTGTCTGAATATCCATAAAATTATACAGTTCTAACATCGTATGTAGTTCTTGTTCTACCTTTAATCTTTTTGCACATTCCGAATTGTAAATGTCTCTTACACCTTCTGGAGTATGTAACAAACCATGTGTATCACTACGTTCAGATAACTTGTATTCCCCTAAACCCATAAGCACCTCTTTCTAGTATTTTAACGAATTAAAGTGTTAACTCGCTACCATGTTACTATACAAAATTTTAAACTATTATATCGGACCATATAGTAAATGTCAAGAAAATGAGGATGAATCTAGTTAGAATTTTCTTTGTGACAAATTCATTATACACCGAGACGACAGTAAATTTCAATTTTCAATATGTATTTCACCGTAAATATATATTTTTTACATTTTCTATGTATTTTCTACCAGTTATATGTTACAATATTTTACATCACGCGGTGAACTCTGCAAAAAAAGGGGGGTTGATTATGCCAAAACTATTGCTCATCGATGATGATGAAGATGTCTTATCATTAAACGAAGGCTTCTTACAAAAAGAAGGCTTTATTACAAAAAGAACTACGAAACCGAAAGAGTGTATTCCTTTACTTAAACACTTTGATCCCGATTGCATCGTCTTAGACGTTCTTATGCCAGAACTTAATGGCTTTGAATTATGCAAGGAAATAAGGAAACATTCGGATGCTCCATTTTTATTTCTATCTGGATGTACTTCGGAAGATGACCGCTTACAAGGATTTTCACTTGGCGCAGATGATTACATAACAAAACCATATAGCTTACAAGAACTATCTGCGCGAATCAGAGTAATCCTACGCAGGAATACTCCAAAAGAAACATCACTTAATTTCTTGTGCTATCCGCCATTAAAACTCGATCTACAATTGCATAAGGCCTACTATAACGAAGAAGAAATTGCACTCTCTAATCGGGAATATGAACTACTCTACCACTTAATGTCCAAACCAAATCAAACGCTTACCTTCGAAAAACTAGGCGAGCTGATTTGGGGAAACTACCAACAAACCGATCGCAAGACCCTTATGGTAACTGCCAGCAGGTTGCGTAAAAAACTCAGCCTCTACGTCGGCTTAACCGAGGTGATTACGACGGCATGGTCCAAAGGTTATCAATTCACATGGAAAAAGGTGTATGGAGAAAATGAACAATACAGAAAAAAAACAGGACTTTAAAAAACCAGAACTTAGTGTTCGAGAACTTACAAACGCACTATACGAAGCAACAAAGACTCTAAATGAGACCAATCAGCGTTTACTGAAGGAACAAAAAGAAAAAGAAGAGATCTTCGCAAATATCTCACATGACTTACGTTCACCGATTACTGTGATCAGTAATTCCATTGAATATTTGCTCTCTTTTGAAGAACTAGATCCAGATGTCCTTAAGCAGTCCCTTCTGCTTATGAAAACAAAGAGCGAATACCTGAAACGGTTAATTGAAGATGTATTTTTATTAAGCTCCCTTGAGTCCAATCTCAAAGAACTCCATCGAGAGGAGCTTCCAATTATTCAATATTTAGAAGAGTATTATTATGGTATTGAAGCAGATCCTACCTATGCGGACCGAGCGCTATCAATACAATTACCCGCGGATTATGAATCAATAGTATCCATAGATCCAAAATTATTTGAACGTGTGTTAGACAATTTATTCTCTAATGCACTTAAGTTTTCCTTTCAAGGAGATTCCATACGGCTACGAGCATCGATTAATAAAGATGCCTCCTACTGTATCATACAAGTATCTAATACAGGAATTGGAATATCCCCGAACGATCTTCCCTACATATTTAATCGAACTTATAAAGCAGATGCGGCCCGCTCTCCAGGTGCAGATAAAGGCTGCGGTCTAGGATTGGCAATTGCCCAATCCATCCTTAAGCAACAGGAAGGTACTATCCAATGCGAAAGCCAAGGAAAGGAAACAGCCTTTACCATAACGCTTCCATTGCTAGCAAAACATAATACATTTATCTAATAATTTTAGGAGGTTTTTCATATGAGTGAAACTACACAAATCAAATTAATCAAAGAATTAGATGTTACAGACTTATCTGGGGAAAAGGTAATGGTAGACTTTGAAAGTGGAAACTACTTTTTACTAAAAGGAGTTGCAAATGATATCTGGGAATACATACAATCTCCTATCACCATTGGTGAAATCAAGGATAAGTTACTTAGCGAATATGAGGTAGACGAAACTACTTGCTTACAGGAAGTACAAAAGTTTATCAGTCAGCTTTTCGAATATAAATTTGTAGAACTATCTGAATAGGTATAGAAAAAGGGCCCTTTACGCAAAGGACCCTTTTTGAGTCGGGGATGCGGACATTTTCTTGGACAGCTTAAACAGCTATTCCAAGGCTACGTCTGTATCCCATAGGACTCATATATCCTAATGATT
Source organism: uncultured Anaerosporobacter sp. (assembly GCA_945787925.1). Taxonomy (GTDB): domain Bacteria; phylum Bacillota; class Clostridia; order Lachnospirales; family Lachnospiraceae; genus KM106-2. Next base: position 4,502 of record CALZJY010000137.1, read on the forward strand.
GTTTTATTCTCTTTTCATTATACCAAACAAGATACTCATCAAGTATAGTAATGAACATTTCAATACTTACACCTGTCCAGTCATTGTTGTAAAACATCTCATTTTTAAGCCTGCCAAAGAATCCTTCACATGCGGAATTATCTGGAGAACATCCTTTCTTTGACATGGATCGAGTAAGATGTGCATTTTCCATTCTTTTAATCCAGCCTGGCCATCTGTAGTGACATCCTCTGTCTGAATGTACCACAGGATGTTCGTTCTCATGGAGCATTTTTATAGCACTATCGAGCATTGTATTTACTAGACTAGCACTAGGACGTGTTCCTATTTGCCAACAAAGCACCATACCGTCAAAGCAGTCTATAATAGGAGATAAATATACCTTTCCTGCAGGAATAGCAAATTCAGTGATATCCGTTAACCATTTCTGATTAGGTGCTTCTGCATGAAAGTCTCTTTCTATCTTATTTGCTACAGCAGGTGTGATTTCACCTTGATATGAACTATATTTTTGATGTCTTTTTATCTTAACAATAAGACCTTCTTCTTTCATGATTCTTCGTATTATTTTCTCGGAAATAGTAATACCTTCATTTTTTAATACTCCATAAATACGACGATATCCATATCGTTTTTTATTATCTAAAAAAAGTAGCTTAATATGCTCTCTTAAAGACAAATATTTATCTTCTTTTTGAAGTACTTTTTCTTGATAGTAATAGCTACTTCTGGATATATCCATTTGTTCAAGAAGTAACGGCAGTGAATACTTACTTTTTAGGGCATCGATTATCACTGCCTTTTCTCGATTCTTGAGAGATGTTTGATCGACACCGGGGTCTTTTTTTAAGACATTAATAGTTTCCTTCAAAATATCAATTTCAAGCTGCATATCCTGCATTTTGGCCTTTATTTCAGCTACTTCTTTAGCAGAGACTATAGTCTCTGTTGTCGACGACGTTCCTGCTTTTAATTTACCTGGTTGTATATTCTTTTTATTCATCAAACCAACAGCACCTTTCTCGAGATACTTCTTGCGCCATGCATAAATACTTGCTCTGGTATAACCAATCTCTTTTGAGACTGATTCTACACTTTCTCCTTGTTCATAGCAACGTTTTATTGCCTCTAATTTTATATTCAACGGCGGATTTCGAGGATGTTCTGGGGGATTGATAAGTTTTGGAAGCTTCTTTCGTTCTCTTTTTGGTATGTTCTCCTGTTTAATCCATGTATACAATTGTCGTCTAGTTGGATAACCCAACCTTTGAACAGTAGTACCAACAGAATTAGTTTGATGGTATGTTTTTAATGCGACTTCAATCTGATCTTTTGAGTACATATACAGACTCCTTTCGAAGTCCTATGAGTGTCCAACTTTATGTCCGCACCCCCCACTCTAGCTGAGTATAATTAGAACTCTGGAGATAGAAATATTTGTAAGCGTGCTTGAGAGGACGCTTACTTT
>CALZJY010000138.1 GCA_945787925.1 uncultured Anaerosporobacter sp.
ATACGTTCCTTTTACCTTTACTGTCGTATTTTTGGCATTCTGTTTGTCATCTAACTTCCATTCCACGGTAGGAATCGTAGTATCGATGTTTTTCTTTACTGGCAACGTACAAACTGCCACTATGGCTGCTCCAGCTACTACAATGCCAATCTTCATCCATTTTGTTTTCAATTTTCCTATTCTCCTTTTATGTATCTTGTTTTTCCTCTTTATGTACCCATACTCTTCGAATTCCCCATAGAAGCAATGCGATTACGACAATCATAGACACCGTCATTACAATGCTCGTAGAAGTGATGCAAACAACTACACACGCTGCGATGATTGCTGTGTAAAAAATGGTTACTGCTAGTCCGCTGATAATCCATGCCGCTCTATTCTTGCGTTTCTCATGAAAGTACTCTGCAACATCTACCGCCGCCTCTATGATAAACTCAAACACTACCCCAACGATTTCTTCCACCTGCCATTCCTCCTTCCGTGCTTCTTTTCTATTATTATATAACGTAGAAAGGAAAACAACAAAAAAATAAGGACGCCACACTCATCTTCTGTCTCATTATCTTTACGCGATTCTATCATATTTAAAAAAAATCTCAAAAAAGATTCAAATTGACGAATAAGATTCTTTTTTCTACACATACTATTTGTGTAAAACCAATCCAACCGAATGTAGGAGGTAGCAACGATGTCAAATCCAAGTAACTCAAACATTCAATCTCAGGAGGCTTACGAATACAGTGAAGCTGGAGATGGTCCAATCGACAGGTAAGGCCTATAAGGCATAGTGTCTTATAGGCAAAGATACGGTTTTATGACAATGAGGATCTACTTATCACGCGTAGAATAGTATGCGGATAAGCAGATCCTTTCCTGATTTATGGTGCTCTATATGAAATAAGAGATCAAACGCATCAGCAATAGGATCATCAAACAGATGACCAGCCCATAGACAAGCACTGACACATACTGCACGAGCCATCCGATAGAAACGAGCGCCATCGCTTCATACTCCATGCCAGCGAAGTAATGAAATGCGCTTCCTACAAGTGCCGTAATCACAAACAACGATATGATGCCATGCAGGGAATTCTTCACATCCGCCGTGCTCATATTCATATTTACTGCAATTCCAATCATTACAATGAGTAGCAACCAGAACCACACCTTCTCTAGCTGCTCCGTCTGAAACATCCCTCCGACCTGCCTTACAATCTCCATCACATAGCGAGCCATCGCCTGTGTGTCCTTGATTTCCATCACCGGAATTTCTCCCGTTGGAGACAGCCATACGATCATCGTTCGCAACAGCACTGCCCCTACGACCATCGGCGCCGCACCAATAAAGAAATTCCCCATCTTTTGAATCAATTTATTGCGATACGAATGTCTTACATATCCTAAGATTCCATCTACTCGTCCCTTTTTCGGACGGAATAACGACACATTCGTAATCTTATGTCCGAACAACACCGCCATCACCAAATGGCTAAGCTCATGGACCGGTACGCCAATCCATCCGAAGAAACAAATGCCGCCCCATCCAAAATTCCTCTGAATCGCCTTAGAATTCTGTGTATTGACAAACGAAAAGAGCAGTCCGAATCCAATTGTCACAACGACGAACAGTGCCGCCAGCATGATAAGTAATAAAATTGGGGTCATATTTTATCCCTTCTTTCGTTTTTTCCGTTAGTATATCACAAGAGGCATAGAAAGTTAATCCTATGCCCCCAAAAATCCCCTATGCTATTTGATCATGACCTCATCCTTATTAAGCTGCCCTCCAACTACAGGCTGTAATATCTCATCATATAATCCATCTAGATACCCTTCTGACTGCAAATTCCTCATCTCTTCGTTCACCCATTTTGCCACTTCTCCATTGTCTGGATGAACGGCTGGAGTAATCTGCATGCTCGTTCCTGGAATCACGAATCCCATCGTAAAATCCTTATGATTTAGTAGCCAGCTAGCTGCCTGTAACGTATCTACACACGCTGCGTCTCCAAGTCCTCCTTCGATTCCATCTAACACTTCATGTAATGAGCCTAACCGGATCATGCTTGCCTCTTTATAATGACTCCCAAGATAGTGGTCTGCCACGCTTCCCTGCACAACTAAGATGACCTTATTATTCACTTCATTTCCACCCATAACCCCGTCCTTATTTGGTGAAATGACTGCCAACGAAGCCATCATATAAGGCATTGCTGTCGTTACCTTCTGGCCAGGCTCTTCCATGTCTTTGTAATTCCCAAGCACGACATCTGCCGTTCCCTCTTCCAAAACAGTTGCATCTCCACCAAACTCTATTGGAACAAGCTGTAACTCAACGCCTAAATCCTTTGCCATCTGCTTTGCAATCCGCACGTCATAGCCCTCATACTCGCCGTTCTCATCCAAATATCCAAGAGGCTTATTATCCTTATATACACCAATCCTTATGTATCCACTGTCTTTAATCTCATTTATCGGGCGTGCCACACCATCTTGCAGACCGGCTGCATTGCCACTGCCACTACCCCAGCCACAAAACATTCCGCTAAGGATACCGATTCCTACTAGACATGCCAGCATCTTTCTCACTCGTTTCATATTACATCTCTCCTTTCTAAAGCCAAGCTCTAACTTCCTGTGCCCCTCTTCGCAGAAAATGTATACGAACGTCCATGCCCACAATATCGGCACACAAGACAACTCGTTTTATGTGCCTTTTCTTATCTTATTCCTGCTCCTGTTAAAATATTACATCCAAAAATGCTTCCTTACTTCCTATACAACAAAAAGAGAACCCAAGCCTGTGCTTAGATTCTCTTTCCTTGTCGTTTTATTCGAATGCAAATGCTGCATATAATGCAGCCGCATGGAGTACCGCTTTTTCATCAATATTGAACTTATTATGATGGTTTGGATATGCCCTGTCTAGCTTTTCATTTCCAGCACCTACGAATGCAAAGGTTCCTGGAATCGTTTGCTGGTATATGGAAAAATCCTCTCCTAAAAACAGCTTTGGTACATCTACAAACATTTCTTCTGGAAATACCTTTTTTGCTGCAGCAAGCGCCTTCTCCGTCACTGCCTCATCGTTATCTACGGTCGGATGAAGACTTCTTTGATACTCCACCTTCGCCGTTGCTCCATAGCAAGCCGCCGTATAGTTAGCAACTCTCTTTACCGACGCCTCCACATGTCTGCTGTCTTCTACCGAGAAAGTACGAGTCGTCCCATCAATCCTAGCCTCGCCAGAAATGATGTTATGGGCAGTTCCTGAGGCGATCTTTCCTACAGTAACAACCGCACTCTTTAGAGGGTCGAATTCCCTGCTGATGATGGATTGCAGATTTACCACAAGGGCAGACGCTGCAACCGTCGCATCCACGCATTGATGTGGCTTTCCTGCGTGGCCAGAATGCCCTTTTACTGTGATATGGAAGATATCCGATGCCGCCATTCTAGGTCCTGGCTGAATGCTAATTTGTCCACAAGGCATATCTGCAAACACATGTAGCCCGAAGATTTCCTGTACATCATCCACAAATCCAAGCTCCGTAATGTTTATCGCACCAAGGGAATTCTCCTCAGATGGCTGGAATACTAGCTTCACCGTGCAATCTAGGTCATCCTCAAATGTCTTCAAAATATCTGCTGCACCTAGAAGTGCCGCCATATGCGCATCATGCCCGCAAGCATGCATTATTCCGTTATTTACAGACTTATAGTCCACGGTGTTTTGTTCTACCACAGGCAGGGCATCCATATCCGCACGAAGGGCGATCACACGCTCCCCTTGTCCGACAAAGCCGATGACTCCTGTCTCTCCCGCCATAATAAACGGGATCTCCATACGCTCTAACTCCTCACATATTCGTTTTGCAGTCTCAAACTCTTTCATCCCAAGCTCTGGATGCTTGTGAAAATGCTTCCTAAGTCTGATTATGTAATTACTTCTTTTTTCAACTTCCCGTCTTATATCCATAAAAATTTCTCCTTTGCCTCTATACTATCATTTTACATGAATTTGCAGAAGTTACAAGCAAGGAGCCTGCTTTTATCGCACAAAAGAAGACCGCCAGCGAAACGGTCTTCTTTTTAAAAAAGGAGTATTATGAAAAGAAAATGATAACCCATCTTGTTATCTATTATCGAATCTATCTTACTTCTACTTTAACCTTGCATCCAAGCGTTACTTCTACTGTGTGTTTCTTGCCATCGCCAACAACAGGAATGATGTTTCCTTCTACTTCCTTGCCATCTACGACTAATTTGCACACGCCAGTGGATACATGTTCTGGATTGGCAATCGTAATTTCATATACGTCGCCACGGAATTCTCTTGTTACTTTGTAACCATCCCAAGATGCAGGAATTGCAGGATCGATCATAAGGCCATCGTATTCTGGCTTAATTCCTAAAATATATTGGGAGATTGCTACGAAGTTCCAAGATGCTGTACCTGTAAGCCAAGAGTTCTTTGCTTCCCCAAAACGTTTTGCATCTTTCCCTGCAACCATCTGGGAATATACATATGGCTCTAATTTATGAACTTCACTGTATTCTTCTGTATAGGCTGGTGCGATTCTCGTATAGTAGTCAAATGCCTTGTCGCCACGACCTGCAACGGCTTCTGCACACATGATCCATGCATTGTTATGGCAGAAGATACCTGCATTTTCTTTGTATCCTGCTGGATACGTGGAAATCTCACCATATTCAATATAATATTTTGTAAACGCTGGGTTATTTAACACTAGGCCGTATTTCGTACCTAAGCGTTCCTCTACGGAATCAAGAGCCTGCAGTGCTTTTCCATCCTCTTTTCCGCATCCACCCATGACACAGAATCCTTGGGATTCGATGAAGATCTTGCCTTCTTCATTTTGTTCAGAACCTACTGGTCTTCCAAAATCATCGTAAGCACGAAGGAACCACTTTCCATCCCATGCATGCTCCATGATGACTTCACGCATCTTTTCAACTTCACCAAATGCACGAGCAGCTTCTTCTTTTTGCCCTACCTTATCCATTAATTTTGCATATTCATCTCCGATATATGTGAACATACCTGCAATCATAACCGATTCAGCAACCCTACCGTCTTTGCTTGTAGTCGTTTGGAAAGACTCCCCTGGCTCGCTAGAGAAGCAGTTTAGGTTCAAGCAGTCATTCCAGTCTGCACGACCGATTAATGGTAATCCATGAGGTCCTAAATTATTAATTACATGATCGAAACTTCTCTTTAAATGATCGCTTAATGGAGTTGCTTTCTCCATGTCGTTATCATATGGAGTCATTTCGTCTAAGATGCTATAATCTCCCGTCTCCTTAACGTAAGCAACGACTGCTAATATAAGCCATAATGGATCATCATTGAAGTTTCCACCGATGGTATCGTTCCCTTTTTTCGTTAATGGCTGGTATTGATGGTATGCACCACCGTCTTCTAACTGGGTAGACGCAAGGTCGATGATCCTTTCTCTTGCACGGTCTGGAATCTGATGTACAAATCCTAATAAGTCTTGGTTAGAATCACGGAAGCCCATGCCACGGCCAACGCCAGATTCAAAATAGGATGCACTTCTTGATAAGTTGAATGTTACCATGCACTGATATTGGTTCCAAATGTTTACCTGGCGATTTAACTTATCATCTCCAGATTCTAAACTATATTTGCCAAGTAGGGTATCCCAGTGTGCCTTTAATTCAGCAAATGCCTGGTCGACAGCCTCAGTTGTCGCATATTTTTCAATCATTGCCTTTGCTTTCGTCTTATTGATGACACCTTTTGACTCCCATTTTTCTTCTTGTTTATTCTCTACGTAACCAAGAATAAATACATAATCCTTTGTCTCACCTGGTTCTAGGCTAATCTCAACACAGTGGGAAGCACAAGGAGACCAACCATCTGCTACGGAATTTCTAGACTTGCCTTCCACAACTACTTGTGGATTCGAGAACCCATTGTA
>CALZJY010000139.1 GCA_945787925.1 uncultured Anaerosporobacter sp.
GGAAGGTAAGGCCAGTCTTTTGGATGAACTGGGAAACGATCGAACCAATCCCCATTGCGATAAATAATAAGCAGGCTGCGTTAGTAAGGCGTTTGAAGGATAAGATGTTGTGGTTTTCTTCATTGAAGTTTCCAACTTCTTCTTGAGGGACTTTATCCCTTTTATCACGTACCGTTTTTAAGTGATGGCGCAGGATCAAGGTTCTAGCTACCAATCCACCAAGGATGCTACCCATGATTAAACCGAAGGTAGCAGAGGCTATTGCAATCGTCGTGCTACCAGTAACTCCTAGATCTTCTAAGATCGGGCCGAAGGAACCAGCAGTTCCATGTCCACCTACCATAGGGATTGAGCCTGTGCATAGCCCAAGTAATGGAGATTTGTCGAAAAGGTATGCTAGTGCAACACCTACGATATTTTGAAGAATAACGAGTACACCTGCAAGTCCCAGGAAGACTACGACTTTCCTGCCGCCTTGTTTTAATACATGAAAGCTAGCCGTAAATCCGATACTTGTAAAGAATGCCGTCATAAAGATTGGCTGTAATGTAGTATCTAGATCAATGGTTGCTATGTTTGTCTGATGTAAAACTAAAATAAATAGGGCGAAAATAAAGCCCCCGACTACAGACGGTGGAATACAGAATTTCGACAAGATTGAAAGTTTGCTTCTTGTATATTTTCCTAAATAGAAGACCAAAGAAACAAGGGCCATTGTCATATAAATATCTAATTGAAATATCATAAATCGTGTAATGCTTTCATGGAAAAAGTATTGAATATTGCTATTACACTCTAAGAAACCTTAAAATAAAGTAAAGAAAAACACTGTTTGTACATATATAAAACCAATATGGGTAAATATGTAGAAAGGAGTGAGTTCAATACTATCATGCCAATATGTCATCTTGTTTATACAGTGGTCTCATTGTTCGCTTAAAAGAAAAAGACATGCCAGAAAGCAGGTTTTCATTGCTTCTTGGCATGTCTTTTTCTTTTAAAAACTTCTTTCGCAAGACGATTAAGATAATCGGTTCTTAAAGTCGCTATATGCAAACGTCTTTACGGTCTTGTTTACCCCTTCTTTTGTATGGATTACAAGAGAAGGAAGTGGCATTCCGTTAAACGTATTGTTCTTTACCATGGAGTAAAGTGCCATATCGCAAAAGATTAATTTGTCTCCGATGGCCAATGGTTTCTCGAAGGAGTAATCTCCGATGATGTCACCGGCAAGACAGGTAGGTCCAGCAAGGCGGTAGACATAAGGCTTAGTCTCATCATCCGGAGTGCCAGCGCCGATGATTTCTGGGCGGTAAGGCATTTCTAACACATCTGGCATATGGCAGGCGGCAGACGTATCTAAGATGGCGATGGAAAGGTCGTTTTCTACGAGTTCAAGAACTGTGGAAACTAAGAAGCCTGTATTTAGGACGACCGCTTCCCCAGGTTCTAAGTAAACCTCCACATCATAGGTATCTTTTAAATGATTGATGATGCGGATTAAGCGTTCTATATCATAATCGTCTCGTGTGATATGATGGCCACCCCCAAGGTTTAGCCATTTCACCTGATGGAAATACTCGCCGAACCGTTCTTCGGCCGCAGCGATGGTTTCTTCTAACGCATCGGAATTTTGCTCGCAAAGCGTATGAAGATGGAACCCATCGATTCCGGCAAGACGTTGAAAGTCAAAATTGGCTTTCGTCACGCCAAGTCTAGAGCCTTTTGCACATGGGTCATAGATTCCATGGTCTTGGGTAGAGTGTTCTGGATTCAGACGGAGGCCACATTGCTTTCCGGCCGCATGCACCATAGGAGCGAATTTCTCATACTGGTTGATCGAGTTGAACACGATATGGTCACAGTAAGAAATCAGCTCCTCCATATCTTCCTCCTTGTAAGCAGGAGAGAATACATGGGTTTCGCCTCCGAACTCTTCATAGCCAAGCTTTGCTTCGTAAAGGCCGCTAGCAGTCGTTCCGCATAACGTCTTTGCAATCTGTGGATACATGGAAAACATGGAAAATGCCTTTTGCGCTAGTAAGATCTTACAGCCCGTCTGATCCATCACGGACTGTAAGATGGCAAGGTTTTTCTCGATTAAAGTCTCATCCACTACGTAAGAAGGAGTTGCAACTCCGGTAATATAATCTGCACCCATTAGTCTACCAATTCAGGAGAGAAGCTTTCTTTCCAAGGAAGGCCCCATTTGTTAAGTGCATCCATAAATGGATCTGGATCAAATTCTTCAATGTTGAAGACACCTTTTTTATCCCAAGTCTTCGTCATTAGCATCATGGCACCGATCATGGCTGGAACGCCTGTCGTATAGGAAACGGCTTGAGATTCCACTTCTTTGTAACATTCTTGATGGTCACATACGTTGTATAGATAGTATGTCTTGTCTTTGCCATCTTTCTTCCCTTGGAAGATACAGCCGATGTTTGTCTTACCTACCGTTCTAGGTCCTAAGGATGCTGGATCTGGTAAGACTGCTTTTAAGAATTGTAATGGAATGATTTGCTTTCCTTCGAATTCGATTGGTTCGATGGAAGTCATACCTACGTTTTCTAAGCATTTTAAATGTCTTAAGTAGCTTTCGCCAAATGTCATAAAGAAACGGATACGTTTGATTCCAGGAATGTTTAATGCAAGGGATTCGATTTCTTCATGGTGAAGAAGGTACATATCTTTTTCGCCAACTTCAGGGAAGTTGTAGACACGTTTGATTTCCATTGGTTCTGTTTCTACCCAGTGGCCATCTTCCCAGTAGCTGCCTTTTGCAGAAACTTCACGGATGTTGATTTCAGGGTTGAAGTTTGTAGCGAATGGATAGCCGTGGTCACCAGCATTACAGTCAAGGATATCGATGTAGTTGATTTCATCGAATTCATGTTTTAAGGCATATGCAGAGAATACGCTTGTTACGCCAGGATCGAAACCACTTCCAAGCAACGCTGTGATACCAGCCTCTTTGAAACGTTCACGATATGCCCATTGCCAGCTATATTCGAATTTGGCAGTGTCTTCTGGCTCGTAGTTTGCAGTATCGACATAGTTTGTCTTTGTAGCAAGACATGCATCCATGATCGTAAGGTCTTGATATGGAAGTGCTAAGTTTAATACGACGTCAGGTTGGAAGTCATTGATTAATGCGATTAATTCCTCTACATTGTTCGCATCTACCGTAGCAGTATGGATTTTCGTAGCAGTCGTACCTTGTAATTTTTCTTTTAACGCATCACATTTGCTTACGGTACGGCTCGCAATCATGATCTCCTCGAATACTTCGCTATTTTGACAACATTTGTGGATTGCAACGCTTGCAACTCCTCCACAACCAATAATAAGGGCTTTTCCCATACTAATATCCTCCTTAGGGTAAAAATAATCATTTATATGAATGTATTACGTGTGTGTACTTAGCTCAGTGCTAATAAAAATTCACGCAAAACTTTACATGCAACAGCAGTAGATGCACCTGAGGCATCTAACATCGGGGAAAGCTCGTTGATATCGCATCCCACGATGGAAAGGGAACATACTTCGCGAATCGCAGTTAGCAGTTCCATAAAGGTCACTCCGCCAGCTTCTGGTGTTCCAGTGCCAGGGAAGATGGAAGGGTCTAATACATCTAAGTCGATGGTAAAATAGACTGGCTTTCCTTTTAAGGCAGCAACGGTTTCCTTTAATCCATCAAATGAAAATGGATGAAGATTCGTATGCTCCTTTGCCCAGTAAAATTCGTCACGTTCTCCAGAACGGATACCGAATTGGTGGATTCTGTCGTCACCAATTAGATCCCAAACCCTACGGATGACACAGGCATGAGAAAGCTTTACGCCAAGATAGTCTTCACGTAAGTCGGTATGCGCATCAAAATGAATGATATGTAGGTCAGGATACTGTTTTAGTACTGCCTTTACATTTCCAAGAGTGACAAGGTGTTCTCCACCGATCATGAAAGGAATCTTACCATCCGAAACAATTTGGTCGGCAAACTGCTCGATCTTTGCCAAGGCAAGTTCGCTGCTACCAAAGCAAAGTTCTAAATCTCCGCCATCGAAATAGCAGTAGTCTTCCATATCTTTGTCTTGATATGGGCTATACGTTTCTAGCCCATAGGATTCGCTGCGCATCGTGCGGCTTGCAAATCTTGCACCAGGGCGGAAGGACGTGGTGGAATCAAATGGTGCGCCAAACAGCACGATATTTGATTCTTGGTACTCGTTGTCACATCCTAAGAACGTCTCAATATTTTTATTCCACATCTTTTAATAACTCCTCTACATAATTTGGCAGTGCGAAGGCACCGCGATGAAGGTTTAGATTATAGTATTTGGTAGGTAGGGATAAGGCAGTCCATTTGTCTGCTTGTAAATCCAAGATTGGATGGTATTTCTTCGAGGCAAACCCGAACAACCAGTGTCCCGACGGATAGGTCGGAATATGTGCCTGATATACCTTGCTGATTGGGAAGGACTCGATGATTCTCTTATGTGCGCGCTGCATTGCAACCGCATCCTCGTCATAAAATGGACTTTCATGCTGATTTACCATGATGCCATCGTCTTTTAATGCCTTATAGCAGTTGCCATAGAACTCTTTCGTAAATAATCCTTCGCCTGGCCCAAATGGATCCGTAGAGTCTACGATGATCAGATCGTATTCTCCCTGTTTCCTACGTACATACTTTAATCCATCTTGATATGTGATATGGACTCTAGGGTCCTCTAACTTGCATGCCGTTTGTGGAAGATATTCCTTACACACAGAAACAACCTCTTCATCGATTTCCACTAAGTCAATCTGTTCCACGGATGGATAGCGGGTCAGTTCCCTTATTACGCCGCCATCTCCAGCGCCAATCACAAGTACTTTCTTTACGTCAGGGTGAACTGCCATTGGAACATGGACAATCATTTCATGGTAGATAAATTCGTCCTTTTCCGTAAGCATCATATAGCCATCCAGCGTAAGGAAACGGCCAAATTCTTTTGATTCAAAGATGTCGATTCGTTGGAATTCGCTATGTCCAGAGTAGAGCTGTTTGTCTACCTTGATGGAGAGCTGTACGTTTTTCGTGTGGTTTTCCGTAAACCATAATTCCATTAATCTTCCTCCTTTATTACGTTGATTCGTTCAATATTCATATCCTCAGGCCCTGTTAAGGAACACCCTTTTTCCTTGGCATAGGCAATATAATCTAGGATTTCTTCCGTGATTTTCTCACCAGGAGCAAGGATTGGGATACCAGGAGGATAACACATCACGAATTCTGCAGTAATCCTTCCAGCACTTTCCTCCATCGGAATCGATTCTTTTTCTGCATAAAAAGCCTCTTGAGGAGAACAAGCTACCATCGGATTGATATATTCGTGAGAGAATAAGTCTGCCTTGTCTTTCTTAAAGCGTCTACGGATTTCAGAAAGGGCACCAACTAAACGCTCTAAATCCCTTGGCCGGTCACCAACGCTGATATAGGCGAGGATGTTTCCGAGGTCACCGAATTCGATTTGGATATCATATTCATCTCGTAACAGGTCGTATACTTCGATTCCTGCCAGTCCGATTGGGAGCGTATTGATAGAAAGCTTTGTATGATCAAAATCATAGATGCTGTCTCCATTAATTAACTCCTTGCTATAGGCATAGTAATCGCCAATCTCATTGATTTCCTGACGTGCATATTCTGCAAGCTTGGTTACCTTATCAAAGATTTCCTTGCCGTGAAGTGCCAGATTCTTTCTGGAGATATCAAGGCTGGACATCAAAAGATAGGAGCCACTAGTAGTCTGTGTCAGATTGATGATTTGGCGAACATAACCTGCATTTACGGCAGGGCCGGTAAGTAAGAAAGAACTTTGAGTGAGGGAGCCGCCAGATTTATGCATGCTGACAGAAGCCATATCTGCGCCGG
>CALZJY010000140.1 GCA_945787925.1 uncultured Anaerosporobacter sp.
GGTCCCTCCCTAGCTGGCGATGGGTGGGTTGCCAGGGCCAGTGCATCCTACGGTAGGAACAGTTGAAACAGACGAAGAATGCGATTTAGACTATGTAATTGGAGAAGGAATCCATATGGATGTAAACTATGCACTTACCAATTCCTTGGGATTTGGTGGACATAATGCATGTTTACTAGTGAAGAAATATAACGAGTAAAGAGGTGTAACGGTATGGAATACAAAAATCTCATCGAATTGATCGCAACGGTTTCAAAATCAAACCTAACAGAGTTTCATTATGAAGAAGGGGACACGAAAGTTGTAATGTCAGCAGGAGTGTCAGAAGACCAAGTGGCAGTTACGAAAGCGCCTGTAGAAGTACAAAAAGTTGTAACACAAGAGGTGCAAGAACCTGCAGCAGTAGAAGAAAATATTGTAAAATCCCCATTAGTGGGAACGTTTTATCTTACTCCTTCCGAAGATGCGGAGCCATTTGTAGCAGTTGGTGACAAAGTAAAAAAAGGACAAGTGTTAGCAATTGTGGAAGCAATGAAACTGATGAATGATATTGAAAGCGAATTTGATGGAGAAATCGTAGAGATTTATCTAGAAAGCGGAAAGATGGTAGAGTACGGACAGCCATTATTCCGAATTGCATAGGAGGAACAGGTTATGTTAGGAGTAAAAGAAATCGAAGAAATCCTGCCACACCGTCATCCATTTCTTTTGGTCGATACCATTGAAAGTTATGTGCCAGGAGAATCTGCAGTAGGATACAAATGTGTCACATTTCGAGAAGAATTTTTCCGTGGACATTTTCCAAGTGAGCCAGTAATGCCAGGGGTATTGATTGTAGAAGCATTAGCGCAAGTTGGTGCCGTTGCAATCTTAAGCAAGGAAGAGAATAAAGGCAAGATTGCATATTTTGGTGGAATCAATAGCTGTAAGTTTCGAAGAAAGGTTGTTCCAGGAGATCGATTAAGATTAGAAACAAAAATCATAAAGCAAAAAGGCCCAGTAGGCATTGGGGAAGCGATTGCTACGGTAGACGGAGAGGTCGCAGTAAAAGCAGAGCTGACCTTCATGGTGGGAGGAAGTAAGTAAGGAGTAACGCTATGATTAATAAAGTATTAATTGCAAATCGAGGAGAAATTGCAGTTCGAATTATTAGAGCATGCAGAGAAATGGGGATTGAAACGGTTGCAGTATATTCCGAAGCAGACAAAGAAGCGCTTCATACGCAACTGGCAGATTCTGCAGTCTGCATTGGACCAGCAGTTTCTACGGATAGTTATTTAAATATGGAGAGGATCATAAGTGCAACAATTGCATCTGGGGCAGATGCGATTCATCCAGGATTTGGATTCCTGTCGGAGAACGCAAAGTTTGTAAAGTTGTGTGAGCAATGTAACATTACCTTTATAGGACCTTCTTCAGAAGTAATCCGGAAGATGGGGAATAAGGCAGAAGCAAGAAGCACTATGGTGGCAGCAGGTGTCCGAGTAATTCCAGGGACAGAGGAAGCGGTTACAGAACTAGAACGAGCAAAAGAATTGGCAAGAGAAATTACGTATCCAATCATTGTTAAGGCAGCCCTTGGCGGTGGTGGAAAAGGAATGCGTGTAGCGAAGGATGAGTCTGAGATTGCAAATGCATTCCGTACTGCACAAAAAGAAGCTGAAATGGCATTTGGTGATGGGACGATGTATTTGGAGCACTTTATCCAAAATCCAAGGCATATTGAGTTTCAAATTCTTGCTGACAGCTATGGAAATGCAGTATATCTAGGAGAGCGCGATTGCTCCATCCAAAGAAATCATCAAAAGATGATCGAAGAAGCACCATCCATGATTTTGTCCGAAGAACTAAGAAAACAGATGGGCGAGGAAGCAGTAAAGGCAGCGAAAGCAGCAAAATATGAGAGTGCTGGTACCATCGAGTTCTTGTTAGACCACGATGAGCAATATTACTTTATGGAGATGAATACAAGAATTCAAGTGGAACATCCAGTAACAGAATGGGTAACGGGAATCGATCTGATTAAGGAACAAATACGGATTGCAGATAAGAGGCCGCTTTCTTATAAGCAGGAAGATATCAGGATTACAGGCCATGCAATTGAGTGTCGTATTAATGCAGAAGATCCATCCAAGAACTTTCGTCCTTGTCCAGGAGTCGTAACTGAGGTGTATTTGCCAGGTGGAAAAGGGGTACGTATTGATTCCGCTCTTTACAATGGTTATGAAGTACCGCCATATTATGATTCCATGTTAGCAAAATTAATCGTACATGCAAAGAGTAGGAAGGAAGCCATCCAGAAGATGAAGAGTGCATTAGGAGAAGTGATCATCGAGGGAGTACATACCAATGTGGATTATTTATATGACATTATAACCAATAAAGACTTTATAGAAGGAAATATTGATATTAATTTCATTGACAGACTTAGAGGTGAGGTTGTATGAGACTAGCGAATATGTTTAAGAAAAATGATCAGTTTTCGTTTCGAGGTATTCGGCCAGTGGAGCATCCAGATGTTCCGAATGGCCTTGTTAAAAAATGTGGAAAATGTAAATCGATGGTCTTTGTAGAAGATGTAAAAGAAAATTATTATATATGTCCGAAATGTGGTGGTTATCTTCGAATGCATGCATACCGTAGGATTGAAATGTTGGCGGACAAAGGAAGCTTCCATGAGTGGAACAAAGAATTAGAAGGAAAGAATCCGTTAGCATTTGAAGGCTATGATGAAAAAATCATACAGCTTCAGAAAAAGACTTCTTTAAAGGAAGCTGTGGTGACTGGTCGTATTCGTATTCATGGAATCCCAACTGCAATTGGCGTTATGGATAGTAGATTCTTAATGGGAAGCATGGGAGAAGCCGTTGGTGAAAAGATTACAAGGATGTTAGAACGTGCGATGGAGAGAAAGCTTCCGGTTATTCTCTTTTGTGCCTCTGGCGGTGCGAGAATGCAGGAAGGAATTGTATCGTTAATGCAAATGGCAAAAACGGCAGCAGCAATCAAACGATATAGCGATCAAGGAGGATTCTTCCTTACGGTACTGACCGATCCTACAATGGGAGGTGTAACTGCAAGTTTTGCAATGCTTGGCGATGTAATCTTGGCAGAACCTAGGGCACTCATTGGGTTCGCAGGACCAAGAGTCATTGAACAGACGATAGGAAGCAAGCTTCCAAAGGGATTCCAAAGAAGTGAATTCTTAGTGGAGCATGGATTTGTAGATGCGATTGTAGAACGTCCGAAATTAAAAGATACATTAGGAAAATTGTTGGCGCTGCATCAGCAAGGCGTTGCGTTTGATAAAGAAGAAACAATTGCTTGTACACAAGTAGAAGCATTAGAGATAGAGGATAAGTTAGAAGAAACCGTAGATGTTTGGACGAGAGTCGAACTTTCTAGGAAGAAGGAGCGTCCGGTTGGAGAGGATTATATCCAAGCGTTATTTCCAGATTTCTATGAGCTGCATGGAGACCGATATTTTGGAGATGATCATGCAATCTTAGGTGGAGTGGCTAGCTTTTGTGGGAAGCCGGTTACGGTAATTGCACAATCAAAAGGACATACCACAGCAGAGAATGTAGAACGAAATTTCGGAATGCCTGCACCAGAAGGCTATCGAAAGGCGCTTCGTCTAATGAAACAGGCTGAAAAATTCCACCGTCCAATTGTATTATTTGTAGATACACCAGGTGCCTTTTGCGGACTCGAAGCAGAGGAACGAGGGCAGGGAGAGGCAATTGCTAGAAACCTGTTAGAGATGTCGGGAATCAAGGTGCCAATCGTTTCTATTATCATTGGAGAAGGTGGTAGCGGTGGTGCACTTGCTATGGCAGTGTCCGATCAAGTTTGGATGTTAGAAAACTCTGTATACTCGATTTTATCTCCAGAAGGCTATGCTTCCATCCTGTGGAAGGATAGTAAGCTGTGCAAGAAAGCAGCAGGTATGATGAAGATGACTTCCTTTGATTTGAAGGAAGCAGGTGTGATTGAGAATATCATTCCGGAACCAGAAGAATTTACAAAGGATACGATGGAGCCAGTAGTGGAACGCTTAAGAAAACAAATCAGGGAATTTATCGAGAAGACAGAGGAATTAGAGGGAGAGAGGCTTGTTGAACTTAGATACGAGCGTTATCGTCAGATGTAGCTGGAGGAAAGAATGAAAAAAAACGGATTTAAGCTGAAGGAAAAATGGGTGGAAGTTCCCATTGTCCAAGGTGGTATGGGAGTAGGAATCAGTCTTGGTGGATTAGCAGGTGCGGTAGCAAAGGCTGGTGGTGTTGGACTGATCTCTACGGCACAGATTGGATTTAAAGAACCAGATTTTGATCAAGCTCCACTTGTGGCAAACATAAGAGCGATGCAGAAGGAGTATGACAAAGCAAGAGAAACTTCACCGTTTGGAGTGGTTGGATTCAATATTATGACAGCATTAGCAAATTATAAGGAGTATGTAACTCGTGCATGCGAATTAGGAGCTGATGTGATTGTTTCAGGTGCGGGACTTCCTGTTGATTTGCCAGCATATGTGGAGGGCTTTGATACTGCGATTGCACCAATTGTTTCTACTGTAAAGTCAGCAAAGACGTTGTTAAGATACTGGGCAAAAAAATATGACCGCATTCCAGATCTGCTTGTGATAGAGGGACCAATGGCAGGGGGGCATCTTGGATTTACAACAGAACAGCTCGCTGCCTATGGGGAACCAAATGAGAATGTCTATGAGGTAGAGATACAAGCAATCCTTCGGGAAAAGGAAAAGTGGGAAAAAGAATACAACAAGAAGATTCCCGTAGTAGTTGCAGGTGGAGTTGATTCAAGAGAAGCTGTAACACGGGCAATGAATCTGGGGGCTGATGGAGTACAAGTAGGAACGCGATTTGTCACTACGGTAGAATGTGACGCATCCCTAGAATATAAGATGCAATACTTAAATGTGGATAAGAATGATATTAAAATCATAAAAAGTCCAGTAGGTATGCCAGGGAGAGCGATTGAGACTCCATGGCTAAAACGCATAAGGAACGGAGAAAAAGAAACAATCAGAAAATGTCATGCATGTTTAAAACATTGCGATAGAAAAAGTATTCCATATTGCATTACCGATGCATTAATTGCCGCAGCAAAAGGCGATATGGAACATGGATTAGTTTTCTGTGGAGCCAATGTATATAAGTCAAAAAAACTCGAAAAAGTAGCGGAAGTGATTGATTCTTTGATGAAATAAAAGTATAATATACCGTATAACAAGGTATAATACTGAATAAAAGGAGTAGGCTGAGTGAATTCATATAGCACAATTAATGATACGCTAGTGAAGCTGTTTAATGAGATTTTAGATTTGGAAGAGGTAGCGTTAAGAACTGAAGATTTTAAAGATATTACGAATAACGATATGCATATTATTGAAGCAATCGGGCTCGGTGAAGGTAATAACATGTCGACAATTGCAAAAAAACTAAGTATTACTGTAGGTTCACTTACAACTTCTATGAATAGTTTGGTCAAGAAGCAATACGCAATACGAGTTCGAAGCAAAGAAGATCGCCGAGTGGTATACATACAGCTAACCGAAAAAGGGGTAAAAGCATATAAGAAACATGAGCAGTTTCATCATGATCTGACAGAAGGGGTAGTCAAAAGCCTAGATGAGACAGAACTTCCAGTGCTGTTAAAGGCATTAGGTGCAGTATCTTCCTTTTTCCGTGAGTTAAGAGAAAGAGAGCTGAAGTAATCGTTAGATCGTTTGATAAAAGCATTTAGATGGGAGAAGTAACATCTAAGTGCTTTTTTGTTTGTTATTGCATAACAAGAAATTCGCTTGAAAGACAACGAAATTCCCTTGGTGCAGCAAAATGTGTATTCCCTGAGTGGAGTGGAAGTTGCAAGAGTGTGTGGAACACACGTTTTC
>CALZJY010000141.1 GCA_945787925.1 uncultured Anaerosporobacter sp.
TCGGTCACTGTATATATGTGTTTTTCTACTGAAAGTCCTTGATATCTAGGAAGAACAACTTTTCCATACTGCGTTACGACTGTCTTGTTTTCTTCTGCTTTGTTTTCCTTCACTTTCTTCCCACATCCTGCTGTCATTGCCATAATTGCTGCCATACTAAGGATGCCGACTAACTTCCTATTCATTTCTTTACTCTCCTCAAATCCTTTATTATCGTTGTGCATTAGTATATTCAGAAAATGTGTTAATTTTATGAACATACTGAATTTCTTCCATTCCCCCTCGTGGGATTCGCTGCCTTAATTATAAGGAATCCCCTAGGCAGGAAAAAAGGCAAGTCCCATAGTACCGGAACCTTGCCTTTCCACTTACCTATCCTAATCTTACTATATTGCTTAAATCACCAAGGAATACTAGCGTATTTCCTCCCACTGTAACACGTTCTCCTTGCTGCAAGCGAATCTGCCCTTCTGGTCCCTGCGTCTGCAATACCACTTCTTTTGTTGCATGACTTTTGACTACATATTGCTTGCTTCCTACATCATAGGAAATGACCACCGTGCTTCCTTCCGTCTTAGGAAGTTCGGATAACACGCCACTCTCGATTGCCTTTCTCGCTTCGTCCGTCACGCCAAGAGTAACGGCTCCGATCTCCCCAAGATTCAGGCTGCTATTGAGATAAAAGCCAGAAAGCCCTATACATGCTCCGTTTCCTACTAGCGTGTCTTCCTGCTGCACTTCAGAAACCGTCTCCTTCGTTCTCGCTTTCTCTGGCTCGTCTCCCACTCCACGCACTTTCGTCTTCCTCTTTTTTTGCGACGTCTGCGGCGTTTCTTCTCTTTTGTGCGGCGACTCTTCTTCGGCTTTTTCTCTCCTTGTTCTCGTTCCTCTAAAGATGGCTCATCAAATCCACCCGTAACCCAAAGAATGAGCAAGATTATAACGGCCGCAGCACTAAAAAACGTAAATGCATACATGCCAATGAGTAGGGCTACCGTTAACATGCTTCCTCTTTCTGCTAAAAAGGACTGTAGGTTTGAAAACTGTACTACTGCAAATATACTCTCTCCTGCGGCTAATGCACTAAGCAAAGTCGGAAAGAACATCGTAATCTTTCCCGTTGCAAATAAGGTAAGGATCATTGCTAGCCCTAGACATACGATAGGAAACACTGCAACTGCCACCGCCATCACAATCTCACGATGAGAAGATGCATCGGCCAACATGCTCTTTACATCCTTCCATGTAAATCCTTCTGCAATCTCATAACCATTGTCGATAGTCTTATTCGTCACGTATTCCTTCCCTAGTCTTGCACCTGCCTTCAAGACTCCCACACCAGAAATGTTGGTTGTAGTGTCGCCTACCGTCAAGCTGCAAAATGGCAGCAATAATGAAAGTAAGGACAACAACATCAATAAGGCTGCTATATTCTTAAATCGTAATCCATATCGTTTCACTTCCAATTCCCCCTCTTCTCAGGATTACTCCTACTATCTCTTGTAATAGAATAGCTTTTTATGGAGATTATATACCTTTTATAGGGAAAATACAATTTATGTACCTGGAACTCCAGTATAAACCAAAAAAGAGAGATAATCCTTCCGGATTAACTCTCTTTTTCTGCCTGATAGCCTTCCGCTAATACGACTATGCATAATAGCTTAATCTTCTATCTGCTCCTATTATTATTTTATGCACATTCACGATAAGTTATGCATGATTTTTGCAAAATTATCTGCAAACAATATTTACGATACGTCCAGGAACATAGATTTCCTTCACGATATTGTCTGTTAACTTATCTGCTACTGCTTCTTTTCCTTTTGCAATAACATCTTCTTTCGCATCATCTTTACCGATCATGATTGTCGCTTTTGTCTTACCATTCACTTGAACAGCAATTTCCACTGTAGATTCTACCGTTTTTGCTTCTTCAAATTCTGGCCAAGATGCTTGATATAAGCGTCCTTCAAATCCAAGGTTAGCCCACATTTCTTCTGTCATGTGAGGTGCTACTGGGTTAAGAAGAGTGATTAATGTCTTTAATTCGCCTTTGGTAATGCTTCCTTTTTTGTAGAAGTCATTGATTAATGCCATCATAGCT
The DNA here is from genome assembly GCA_945787925.1 of uncultured Anaerosporobacter sp. Taxonomy (GTDB): domain Bacteria; phylum Bacillota; class Clostridia; order Lachnospirales; family Lachnospiraceae; genus KM106-2. The sequence goes on from CALZJY010000141.1 coordinate 2,108, forward strand.
GCAATTGCAGTATTGTATTTTAAGCTTTCAAAGTCATTTGACACTTTCTTGATTGTTTGATGCATTTTTGTTTCCATATCAGCAGAATATGCCATATCGTCTGTTACAAGGTCTTGTAACTTCCATACTCTTTCAAGGAAACGACGACAGCCTTTTACGCCATCTTCAGACCAACATGCAGCTAGTTCAAACGCACCGATGAACATTTCATACGTACGTAAAGTATCTGCACCGTAGTCTCTTACGATATCATCTGGGTTAACAACGTTACCACGAGATTTAGACATCTTTTCGCCGTTGTCACCTAAGATCATACCATGAGAAGTTCTCTTTTGATATGGCTCTTTTGTTGGAACAACGCCTTGGTCATATAAGAACTTATGCCAGAAACGAGAGTATAGTAAGTGAAGAGTCGTGTGTTCCATACCACCGTTGTACCAGTCAACTGGTAACCAGTATTTTAACGCTTCTTTACTTGCTAATGCATCTTTGTTTGTTGGGTCAGTATATCTTAAGAAGTACCAAGAAGAACCTGCCCATTGAGGCATTGTATCTGTTTCACGTTTCGCAGCGCCGCCACAACATGGACAAGTAGTGTTTACCCAGTCAGTCATAGCTGCAAGTGGGGATTCCCCGTTATCTGTTGGCATGTAGCTTTCTACTTCTGGAAGTTGAAGTGGTAATTCACTTTCCTCTACTGGAACATAGCCACATTTTTCACAGTGAACGATTGGAATAGGTTCTCCCCAGTAACGCTGTCTAGAGAATACCCAGTCTCTTAACTTGAAGTTTGTTTTTTGTTCGCCGATTCCTTTTTCAGTTAAGAATTCGATCATTTTTGCTTTCGCATCTTTGACTTCTAATCCGTTTAAGAAATCAGAGTTTACTAATTTACCAGTTGTAGTGTTTGTAAATGGTTCTTCTTGCACATTTTCTCCACCAGCAACTACTTCTACGATTTCAAGGCCCATTTTCTTCGCGAATTCCCAGTCTCTTGTATCGTGAGCTGGAACTGCCATGATTGCACCTGTACCGTAAGACATTAATACATAATCAGAAATCCATACTGGAATTTCTTTTCCGCTTACTGGGTTGATTGCTGTAAAGCCATCGATTGCAACACCTGTCTTATCTTTTGCAAGTTCTGCACGTTCAAAGTCAGATTTTTTAGATGCTTCTTCACGATATGCTACGATTTCATCCCAGTTTTTGATTTCATCTTTATATTTATCGATGATTGGATGTTCTGGAGAAACTACCATGTAAGTTACCCCAAATAAAGTATCTGGTCTAGTTGTGTAGACTCTTAACTTGTCTTCTTTTCCTTTTAATTCGAAATCAACTTCCGCACCTTTGCTTCTGCCAATCCAGTTTTTCTGAGAAGTCTTAACTTTTTCAATGTAGTCTACGCCATCTAAATCATCGATTAATTGATTTGCGTATTCTGTGATTTTTAACATCCATTGGCTCTTAACTTTGTGAACTACTGTTTCGCCACAACGTTCGCAAGCACCGTTTACAACTTCTTCGTTTGCTAAACCAACTTTACAAGATGGACACCAGTTAATTGGCATTTCAGACTTGTACGCTAATCCAGCTTTGAATAATTTTAAGAAGATCCATTGTGTCCATTTGTAGTACTCTGGATCTGTTGTATTGATTTCTCTATCCCAGTCGAAAGAATAACCTAAAGAATGTAATTGGTTCTTGAAGTTTTCTACGTTATTTTTTGTAACGATTGCTGGGTGGATATGGTTTTTGATTGCATAGTTTTCTGTTGGAAGACCGAATGCATCCCATCCCATTGGGTAAAGTACGTTGTATCCTTGCATTCTTCTTTTTCTTGCAACGATATCAAGTGCTGTATAAGGTCTTGGATGACCTACGTGAAGACCTTGTCCGGATGGATAAGGGAATTCAACTAATGCATAAAATTTAGGTTTTGTAAAATCACTAGTGGCTGCGAATGCTTTTTCATCATCCCAGATTTTTTGCCATTTTTTCTCTAGCGTCTTATGATTATAAGCTTCTGTCATTGTTTTCCTCCATTCTGTGTCTGATACTTTGTTCTGTACGAGCGTGCCGTTCCCACGAAGCCTACGATTACGGATGCGTCCATCCGGCAGGCGAGGCGGCTGCCTGTCTGCAACAATTCGCGACCACTACGAAGGTCCTGCGGCCAGGTCCTTTGCACATTGTTCGCGTAAAAAAACGGCACCATCGCCTCTTAATTAGAGACGAAGATGCCGACTATATACTCCGTGGTACCACTCTATTTCGTAAAATTCCACTACTGCCCTATGGACATGGGAACTTTTATACGCGCTTGTACATTCGTTAACGGGAATGAAACGCTTTTGCCTACTCCTAGTTCAGCAAAAGGACTCAAAGGCGAGTTGGGAGCTTCGGTTACTGCCTCTCACCAGCCGGCAGCTCTCTTAAAACCTACGACTCTTAATACTCCTTATCAAAGTCGATGTCATATCGATACAATTCTACCATATCAGCAATATTTGTCAACTCTAAAGTACCGTTTTTCCAAGTCTCACCTGTTAGTATTCCCGTATTTTTCTACCTTAATCTTCAAAGAGTTCTTTCTTTACTTCAAACAGATAGGAATCCCTTTCTTCATCACAGCGGATAAATTTAAATCCGGTTCCCATCCCTGTAATCACGCCTCTCCAGAAACGATGGGCAGGGATGTTTTCTTTAATGACATGAAGACTGTACTTGCCTGGATATTTTCGAAATACCTGACGGATCGCACGTTTTGCAAATCCAGTCTTACGGAAGGCACGAAGGATGAAATAATCGGAAACCATATACTCTGCCTTATGATCGGCCCTTGTTCCTGTCGTCAGACACACAAAGCCTGCCAAATGCTCCTTATAGTAAATCAGATATACCATGGTCTCATCGTTGAAATAACGGTCCGTGGTTCCTTTTAGGAAGATTCCGTCCGCTCCCTGTCTTTCTGCAACCCATATGCTGTATTCGCTCAAATCATGCAGATATAGATTAAATAGATGATCAAATGTCTCTCTATTCTTCTTTCCTACGCTTACAAATTTCATACATTGTTGTTGGAACCCGACAAAGGGCCATCCAACGGCCTCCTCCCTGTGCTAATAGTAAGTCCATTCTATCATAGTTCCTGTAATTGCAAAAGGAGTTTGTCGTATACTTTCTTTGTATTCTCATCTCTCTCATCACTTAGGATATAACAGCTGCCATCCTTCTTGTTAATCACAAGGAAGCTTCTATTATCTGGCACGAGACAAAGCTTGCAGCTACCATATCCTTCTACCCGAAACGTTCCTCGGTAAATATTGTCCATGGCCGTTCCTGCCTTCTTGCTCGTATGAGGAAGCTCTGCAATCAACTCCACCTTCTCAATATCTGCAAGGGCTACCGAATACGTTCCTTCAAACTGCTTACATTCCACAGCCTTCTCGGTAAGTGATAACTCTACGGTAGAGAACTCATCCCCAATCAGCAAGATACAGCTTCCTGGGATCAGCAATAGCAACAACGCTACAATTACCGCTCCTACCTTGGCTGCTGGTCTTGCCATATTTACGGTAGTGCCAATGCCCACTCGTTTCTCTACTGCGAAGGAGGAATCGTTCTTATTGTAATAAAACAATCCGTAAATCCAATGATCATCTTCATCAACTACTACGCTCTGGTCTTCTCCCAGTAAGCGCACTTTTACGCGATACACTTGACATACGATATAATACAGCCACCCAAGCAAAAGAAAGAGATAGACGAATGTCTCAATCATGATACGCTCTTCCTTTT